>JBGSWT010000028.1:0-21683 GCA_041751815.1 Pseudonocardiaceae bacterium | reverse complement strand
TGCGCACGCTCAAGGACTGCGCCGCGTCCGGCCTGATGGTGGTCGGGCTGGACGTCGGCGGCTCGATGCCACTGGACTCGTTCCCGTGGGCTACCGGGCCCCTGTTACTGGTCTTGGGGTCGGAGGGGCGGGGGTTGTCCCGCCTGGTCCGCGAGACGTGCGACGCCGCAGTGTCGATCCCCATGGCAGGGCCGGTCGAGTCGCTCAACGCGTCGGTCGCCGCCGGTGTCGTGCTCGCGGAGGTCGCGCGCCTACGCCGCGCCGGCTGACCGCTCTGCGCTTCGGCGAACTCTTCAGCAGAGCTGTCCTGCGCTGCCAACAGCTCCGTTGTTGAGTGCGGGAGGCATACGTGCGGAAACGGGTCGTTACGGCATGCCGCGTGTTCGCACCGCAGGCATTGTGTGTATCTTGTCGCGATCAGCGTTCACAACGCGGTAGTTTCGATGCACCGCGTTCCTCGACAAGGAGAATCCGTACCCGTGGCTCAGAAGACCATCGTCACCCTCATCGACGACCTCACTGGAGAGGAAGCCGAAGACATTACGACAGTCGAGTTCGCGCTCGAAGGCATCACGTACGAGATCGACCTGGCGGACGGCAACGCTGCCAAGCTTCGTGATAACTTGGCGCGTTACGTCGCTGCGGCCCGTAAGACCAGTGGGCGGCGTCCAGGCACTCGTGGCACTGACCGTTCGGGTGGCCGTACAGCGAGCAACGGCAGCGTTGCGAGAAGCGGCTACAACCGTGACACGCTTAAGGCCATTCGCGAGTGGGCCAAGCAGAATGGCCACAATGTCAGCGACCGTGGTCGGCTGCCGCTCAACGTCGTCCAAGCTTGGGAAGCGAAGCATCAGGGAGCGACGAACAGCGGCAAAGTTCCCGCGTTCTCAGGCTAGAGACCGCGGGCGTCGAAGCGTGGGTGACCTGCGGGGAGAGGTAGTGCAGTCACCCACCCGCTCGGCGGTCTAGCTGTTCGCAGCAGCGAAGAATCCGGGTACCACTGCGAGGTGCACACCCTGCTCCCACTTCGATTGTCAGGTTGGGAGTAGCGGCGTACGCCGGGGCCGGTTGGGTATGAGGGCCTTCGTCGCCTGCACTCGGCATAAGCCGGTGCTGGGCGGCGGAACGGAGGAACTGTGCAGGCTGGGGGGCCAGCTTGGCTGACGATCACTATCGCGGCCATCTCCCTGATCGGAATCGTGGTGACGGCTGTGGTCGGTCCAGTGATCGTTGAGCGCGTCAAATCAGGTCGGCCCACTTTCACACCACCAACGCCGATGGTGATCGCGCAACAGGCCAGCGACGCGGTCACTCTCATCCAGTCTGCGATTGCCGACCTGCAGGCCCGAGTTGGACGGCTTGAGGTACTCCAGATGAGAGAATCCCATGACCAGCGTGGATGATCTCACTCAGGGATTGGACCAACTGCGGGACTCCATCGCACAAACCGCCCGAGCGGCCCCGCAGGTCGCGCGGCAAGAAATCAAGCGCGAAGGACGGGCTTATTTTCGGGGCGCGGTGGTAGCGTCAGTGATCACGTCCTTGCTTATCGGCGTCCCGCTGCTACTGCTGAACCGCCGCGTCGCCGAGAACACCGCTGAGGATCTGGTGCGCGCCGCCCAGTTCCGGGCCGCGTCACAGGACATTCAGCGGCTCGCGCAGGGTGCCTACGACCTCGGGGTGCTGGCAAACGCCGAACTCACCCGGCGCGGCCTGGCCACGGTAGCGATTCCTGCACCGGGGACCGCCTCGGATTCCGCGGTGCTCAGCGCAGCGTCCACGGCTCAGGTCGTGGCTCAGATAGCCAGGGAATCCATCGCGGTCCCGACCCCCGCCCAAATCCAGGCGGAGGTCGCGGCGCAGCTGGCCAAGCTGCCCCCGCCACCTATCGGACCGACACCGCAACAACTTGATGAGGCGGTGCAGGCTTACCTGACGGCGAACGCCGAGGCGCTGCGCGGACCGCGGGGTGACCAGGGAGAGCCTGGGGACTCCCCGCCGTGCCTGGCCGAGCTCACTCAATGCCAGGGTATTCAGGGAGAGCAGGGTCTACGGGGGGATCCGCCAGTGGGCTGGACGGTCGCCGAAGCCGACGGATCGATCACCGCATGTGAGCGCATCGAGGGCTTCGACCCGGCGGCGCCGCGCTATCACTGCTCGCACGGCGCACCTCCGGCAACGGCCACGACCACGACTCCGCCGCCACCCCCGAGCGACGAAGGCCTCCTGCCACTCCCCGGGGGCTGAGCCGGGCACTCGGGTACCGCCATTCGGAGCCGAATGGCGCTGAGGGAGGCCTCGATACCGCCATTCGGCTCCGGATAGCGCTGCGGGATACGCGGTCCTGCAGTGGCGGACGCCAGCCGTTGACGGTAGACAGGCTCGGCGGGCGATAGCGAACTGGCGGTCCGCCACGGGGGAGGTTGGTGTGCACATCTGGCCCGGCGCTTCCTACCCGCTGGGCGCCACCTACGACGGGGGCGGCACGAACTTCGCGATCTTCTCCGAGGTGGCGGAGCGGATCGAGCTGTGCCTGTTCGACGACCACGACGCCGAGACTCGGCTGCGGCTACCGGAACGCGACGGCATGGTCTGGCACGGTTACCTGCCTCGTATCGGCCCCGGTCAGCGCTACGGCTACCGGGTGCACGGCCCCTACGAACCGGCGGCCGGGCTGCGATGCAACCCGAACAAGCTGCTGCTGGACCCCTACGCCAAGGCGATCGACGGGCGTATTCAGTGGGATGAGTCGCTGTTCTCCTACCGGTTCGGCGAGCCTAAGTCGGTCAACAACGCCGACTCCGCGCCGCACGCCATGAAATCGGTGGTGATCAGCCCGTTCTTCGACTGGGTCAACGATCGCCCGTTGCGCATCCCCTACCACCAGACGGTGATCTACGAGGCGCACGTCAAGGGCATGACGATGCGCCATCCCTTGATTCCCGACGACGTCCGAGGCAGCTACGCCGGCCTGGCCCATCCCGCGATGATCTCGCACTTCAAGCAGCTCGGGGTGACCGCCGTCGAGCTCATGCCGGTGCACCAGTTCGTGCACGATTCGACCCTCGCGCAGCGCGGCCTGCGCAACTACTGGGGCTACAACACGATCGGTTTCTTCGCCCCGCACAACGACTACACCTGCTTCGGCACCAGGGGGCAGCAGGTGCAGGAGTTCAAGACCATGGTCAGGGAGCTGCACCGGGCCGGTATCGAGGTCATTCTCGACGTGGTCTACAACCACACCGCCGAGGGCAATCACCTCGGGCCCACGTTGTCCTTCCGGGGCATCGACAACGCCGCGTACTACCGGCTGGTCGACGGTGACCTTGAGCACTACTACGACACCACCGGCACTGGCAACAGTCTCAACGTGCGCCACCACGACTCACTGCGATTGGTCATGGACTCGCTGCGGTACTGGGTCATCGAGATGCATGTCGACGGCTTCCGGTTCGACCTCGCGGCGACGTTGGCCCGTGAGCTTCACGAGGTCGACCGGCTCTCGGCGTTCTTCGACCTGGTCAACCAGGACCCGGTGGTCAGCCAGGTGAAGCTGATCGCCGAACCGTGGGACGTCGGCGAGGGCGGCTACCAGGTAGGCGGCTTCCCGCCGCTGTGGACGGAGTGGAACGGCAAGTACCGCGACACCGTGCGCGACTTCTGGCGCGGCGAGCCGGCAAGTCTCGCAGAGTTCGCGTCCCGGTTCACCGGCTCGTCGGACCTCTACGAGGCCGACGGCCGCCGGCCCTACGCGTCGATCAATTTCGTGACCGCGCATGACGGCTTCACCCTCACCGACCTGGTCTCCTACAACGACAAGCACAACGAGGCAAACGGGGAGGGCAATCACGACGGCGAGAGTCATAACCGGTCGTGGAACCACGGGGTAGAGGGGCCGACCGAGGGCGGTGCGGTGATCGCGCTGCGGGAACGCCAGAAGCGCAACATGCTGGCCACCCTCATGCTGTCCCAGGGCGTACCCATGATCGCGCATGGCGACGAGCTGGGACGCACTCAGGACGGCAACAACAACGTCTATTGCCAGGACAACGAGATCAGCTGGATCGACTGGAAGGACGCCCGCGTACATGAGGTGATGACCGATTTCACCGCGCAGCTCGCCAGCCTGCGCGCCGCGCATCCGGTGTTCCGCCGTCGCCGATTCTTCCAGGGCCGTCCAATCCGGGGCTCCAACATCGAGGACATCGCCTGGCTGCGTCCGGACGGCCAGCAGATGAGCGACGAGGACTGGAACGTCGGCGTCGCCAACGCGATCGCGATCTTCCTCAACGGCCAGGGCATCCCTGAGCGGGATGCCCTGGGCGAACGGATCACCGACGACTCGTTCTTGTTATTGATCAACGCCCACCACCAGTCGGTCATGTTCACCTTGCCCGACGAGGCCTACGGCCGGATGTGGGAGATCGTGGTCGACACCGCCGACCCGCTGCTCGCCAAGGCCCGACGCAGGCAGAGCCACACCAAGCCCGGTGGCCGGCTACGCGTCGCGGCACGCTCGCTGCTCGTCCTGCGCTGCCGCCTGAGACACCCAATACAATGATCAGGTAGAGAGCTCGCGAGCTGAAACTGTCGGTGCGGCGCCATACCGTGGTCATATGAAGCAACCGAGCAGTCCTGTCAGCGCCGACATCGACTGGAACGGCCAGCTCCTCGAACAGCTGGACTGGCACTGGCAGCACCACTTTCGGCCGCGCTTGAACGGCCTCACCGACGACGAGTACTTCTGGGAGCCCGTCGAGGGCTGCTGGAGCGTGCACCCGCGCGGGGCGTCCACCGCACCGATCCAGGCGGGCAGCGGTGCCTTCACCATTGACTTCGCTTTGCCGGAACCCGACCCTCCGCCGGTGACCACGATTGCCTGGCGGCTGGGTCACCTTATTGTCGGCGTGCTCGGTATGCGCGCCAGCAACCACTTCGGCGACCGCTCGGTCGACTACCAGGATTTCGACTACGCCGGCACCGCTGCCGACGCACTGCGTCAGCTCGATGAGGTCTACGCCGCATGGACCGACGGCGTACGCGCGCTGGGCGCCGATGGCCTGGCGCGTCCGTGCGGGCCGGACGAGGGGCCCTTCGCCGACCACCCGATGGCGACCCTGGTGCTGCACATCAGCCGGGAGACCATCCACCACGGTGCAGAGATCACGCTGCTGCGCGATCTGTACCGGCACAAGATCATCACCACGTCACGGGGAGCTCCACCAGGCCACCAGTGAGCAGCTCGTCACGTCCCCGCAATGACTCGATCGGAACCGCTAGCCGCAGTGTCGGGAACCGGTCCAGCAGGGCTGCGAACAGCATCTGCAGCTCGATCCGGGCCAACGGGGCGCCGACGCAGAAGCGCGGACCGTGGCCGAAAGTGAGATGCGGGTTGCGGGTGCGGCGCACGTCGAACCGATCCGGCTCGGGAAAGAGCTGCTCATCGAGGTTGGCCTGGCGCAGCCCGAGCATGACCAGCTCACCGGTCTGGATGGTGACGCCGCCGAAGATGAAGTCGGTATTGGCATAGCGGGGCAACCCCGCGGGCTGTTCGGTACCGGCCGCGCGCATGGGCAGCCACGAGCGGAGGATCTCCTCGACTGCCGGTTCGATGAGCGCCGGATCGTGGCGCAGTGCATCCGCCTGTTCGGGGTGGGCGAGCAGCAGGGTCACCCCGCGGTCGATCGCGGTCACTGTGGTCTCGTGGCCGGCGAACAGCAGCCCAGCGCTGAGCATCGCGATGCCGTCGGCAGACAACTCAGGATCCGCGGCAGCAGCAGCGACCAGATCGGAGATCACGTCGTCGCCCGGCTCGGCCCGCTTGCGATCCACCAGCTCGCGCATGTACTGCCAGAGTTTCATGAGCCCGGCTTGCGAGCGCACGGCATCGGTCTGGTGCCCAGCGTCGTCGGACCAGCGGCGGAAGTCTTCCCGGTCGGCATAAGGCACGCCGAGCAGCTCGCAGATGACCAACGCCGGAAGCGGAAAGGACACGGCCTCATGCAGGTCGACGGGCCGGGGTTGGCGCGCCATGGCGTCGAGCAAGTCCGCGATTATCGCCGTCACTCGCGGCCGCAGGCTCGCCATCCGCCGCGCGGAGAACGCCGACGCGAGCAGGCGCCGGGTCCGGGCGTGCTCTGCGGCTTCGGTCGACGGGTGACCCATCGGCCCGCCGAAGATGGCTGATTGGGAGATGCGGGACGCTCGCTCCGGGTCGGCGTGCGAGCGACCCAGTCGGGGATCCGACAGCAGCGCCTTCACGTCGTCGTAGCCCGTGACCAGCCAGGCGGGATCACCAGCCGGCGTGGTCACCCGTCGGATCGCCGTGTTCACCATCTCGCCTCCGTGATCCGTCGCATGCGACGCGTCTTGTGCAACGTATCATCGAGCGCAATACACTTGCCCTCCTCATGACCGTTACCGAGCGCGAGCTCCGCATTCAGGCGCAGGAGATCGTGGCGCATATCCGGGCGCTGCGTCGCGATCTGCTCTGCGCCAGCGCTGACGACATCGCGCGCAGCGGACTGACCGGGCCTCAGGTGAGCGTCATGGCCCACCTCGTGATGAACGGTCCGGCCACGGTCACCGAGCTGGGTCGCGAGCTCGGTACTGGTCACAGCACGGTCTCCGGGATCGTTGACCGGCTGCAGGCCCGGGGCCTCGTCCAGCGGGTCCAGGATAATGCCGATCGCCGCTACACGCGCATTTCGGTCACCGAGAAAGTGGACCGGTACGTGGCGGACATGGAGGTCGGAGCGTTCGGCCGGCTGGCTACTGCGTTGGGCAACGCCACGAGCGAGCAACGCCGCACGATTACTGACGGACTTGCGCTGCTGCGCCGGCTGCTGAGCTGATTTCAGCTCGACGCCTGGCCTACGAGGGCGCACCGTTGGCGTGGTTGAGCTCGGCTAGGCTGCGCGGCCGCCATGTCCTTCGCCAGCCCACTGTTCCTGTGGTACTTCATGCCGGCCGTGCTCGCGGCCGTGCTGATCGCGCCCCGGGGCTGGCGCAATGGCGTCGTGGCAACTGCCAGCCTGGTCTTCTACGCGGTGGGGGCGGGCCCGACGACGCTGTTGCTGCTGGGGTGCATGGTCGTCAACTACCTGATGGGTCCGGCATTGGAGCCCGACGACTGGGACCTCGAGCCACAGCGACGCCGCCGCTGGCTGTGTGGCGTCGTCACCTTCGATGTCGCGGTGCTGGTGGTGTGGAAGTACGCCGGCTTCGCCAGCACGCAGGCTGCCGGACTGGCCTCATTCACCGGACTGGATCTGCCGGTGGTGGAACTCGCGCTGCCGATCGGGATCTCGTTCTACACGTTCCACCACATCTCCTACGTGGTGGATGTCTACCGCGGTGAACGCCGAGCGTTGCGCGATCCGCTCTCGTTCGCCGCCTACATCACGATGTTCCCCCAGCTTGTCGCGGGGCCGATCGTGCGCTACCGCGAAATCGCCGACCAGCTCGGGCAGTCGCGCAGCCACCGGCTGGACGACATCGCTGCCGGCTTCCCGCGCTTCGCGCTCGGTCTGACCAAGAAGGTCGTGATCGCGGACTCGCTGGCCCCTGTGGTGGACGCCTGCTTCAGCACTCCGGCTGACCAGATGACCACCGCGATCGCCTGGCTGGGGGCGGTCGGCTACACCTTGCAGCTGTACTACGACTTTTCCGGGTATTCAGACATGGCCATCGGACTGGGGAGAATGCTCGGGTTCACGCTGCCGGAGAATTTCGCTCGCCCGTACTCATCGGCGAGTATTACCGAGTTCTGGCGGCGCTGGCACATGTCGCTGTCCCGATGGTTTCGCGACTACCTGTATATCCCGCTGGGAGGCAACCGGCACGGAGGTCGGGCCACCTATCGGAACCTGTGGATCGTGTTCGCGCTCGCCGGACTCTGGCACGGCGCGAACTGGACCTTCCTGATCTGGGGCCTGTACCACGGCACGGCGTTGGTGATCGAGCGCCGTCGCGGGTGGGGAGTCGCGGCAACCGAGCCCGGGCAGTGGTTGGCGCGCCGGGCGCTGACCCTGCTCATCGTGATCTTCGGCTGGGTACTGTTCCGATCGCCGAACCTCAGCACCGCACTGGTCTTCGTGCAGCATATGGTGATCCTCGATCCCGGCGGGCTGACCGAAATCGTGGACGCCTCCTTGACCAACCAGCGGCTGGTGATCCTGCTGCTGGCTGCAGTGGTGTTCCTGCTGCCTGCCCGGCCGATCACCGGCCCCTACCTCGAATCGGTGCGGTCCAGGCCAGCCACAGTGCTACGAGTCGGCGTGATGACCGTCGGCCTGTTTTACTCCGCGCTGCTCGTCGCCACCGGCACCTTCAGTCCCTTCCTCTACTACCGGTTCTAATGCATAGCCGCGCCGAGCCTCGGCATGGGCTAGATGTACTACCGCTGAGCTGCTGGGACAGTGCTCGCCCACACTCGGTACAGAGGACCCCTTCCGTGCACCTCGGCCGGATTTCAGCGTCTTATTCGGCAACGCTAAGATCCGCGCAGAAGCCAAACGACTGCGTCCGTCGGATGGATTTCCGGCTTTGTATGTACGCCGGGGAATGGCAAGATTTCATCGATGGCAGATGTTTATCGACGCCCGCCACATCCCGGCGTGATGATCGGCTATGTCGAGGAGGGTGACCCCGTAACCATCGTCGACCAGATAAATTCAGTCGTGCAAGCGGAACCGACGCTCGGCCAAACACACGTGTTGAACCCGCTCGGTCTTACAGATGCTTCGTTCTTGCCACCGTGTCATGGCATGCACGGTAATTGTTTATGCTTGCTGTATTTTGAGATCAATTTGCAAGACACTTGACAGTGGGCGCTGAATCGCACTGGTAATAGTACCCATGGTATTGAAGTGTGATGAGATCTAACTGCTCGTAGCCTCGCCGCCATCTGCGACAGCGGTCGAGGTACTCGACGCATTCGGTGCTGTACGGTAAGTTGTAAGCTGAACGCAGACCCACAGCAGCTATCGCTAACGCAGGTTGGCTGCTGCTTCTTTATACTCATCTGCCAAATTCGACAGGCCCTCGCTTCGGAATGCGTCTTGCCCTGTTAGGTCTTGAAGGTTCGCGGCGTTCGTCCTGATGCAGTTCCTAAATTCTGGAGAATCAATAACGGCCATTCCGAGCGGTTGAGAAGGATATTGGACGTAGGTCAATAATGGTCGACTCTCAACGTACGTATCCTCACCCTCATTGTAGTAAATGCGAACAGTGAAGAGGTAAATTGTGGCCCCGATAGTGTATTCGCCGAAACCCTCCGTTCCAAGTTTGAGTACAAATCGATCCGATTCGTTAGGTTTCAAGGCTTGCGATATCCGCGTAGAAACGATAAATGGAAGTTTGTCGGGCAGGGCGGGGAGCGCGACATCATAAGAGTACGTGATGCCCTGCGGGGAAGGCGATGGGCAAAACTTAAGCTGCCGCGCGTCACGGATCACTATATCTGCTCGCTTCGCGAACGCGACCTGCTCGGCTCGGCTGCGGACTTTGATGTCAACAATCGACGCCTTTTCATTCGGTTCGAAATCGAGTACGGTTGCGTCGACAAGTTCTAATGCATCGTCACGTGACAAGGCGGTGATTGTATGAGGTAGGATTGCAGTGACGAGTGCGACAAAGCCCGCGATTAGAACACAGGTGAGAGGGATAGCGACGGCAACCTTGTTGGTTTGTGACAACGATGCCCACCAGCGGCGGAACCGCGACCGAGGTTCTTCGGAAGGTCGGCTAGGCTCCGGCTCGTCTGACGGTGGAATATCTGGCTCATCTGCCATCAAGGCTCCCAGGGCAGACGTATCGGTGGCACGGCTTCATGGTAGGGAATCGTTAGGGGACGCGCAGCCGTTACGTGCGACCAGTCCCAACAGAGCGGGCCTTGCTTAATAACGTCAAGGTAGACACGGTGCCATCTTGGGTCACTCCCGGGACAGGGTGAGGCAGGCGATCCGGGCTCCGGCCTGGCCTGCGTGGCCTGGATGCGTTGCGGTGGTTTGCGCCTCGTGCACCACGATCGATGCGGGTGTCCGGTCGGTGAAGCTGAACGGCACTGTGGTGCCAGAGCTGGCCGAGCTGTCGGAGTCGGTGCGTAGGTCTAACCAGATCTCGTTGCGCGGGTTGCGTATTCGGGATTGGTCGAGGGCGCTTCGGGTGTCGCGGCGGGGTCGATGCGGTTTTAGTAGGGCGGCCCTGCGTCCGCGCCGGTGGTGCCGCAGGCCTTGGTGTGCGCGTGCACGGCATAGCCTCGGTTGGGCTGCAACCCCGGCGACCGACAGGGTGGCGACGGTGCGGGGGTATCCGTAGCTTGCCGGCATTACGACGGCCAGGATCGCTGCGCCTTCCGGCGCGAGGGTTGGGTTGTAGCTGACGGCCTCGGCGCCTGGGTTCGGCGCGGCGAAAGTGTCACTGCCGGACAGGACTGGGGGCTTTTGGCGTTCGTGTATGGCCGGTGGCGTCCCAGGCGCAGGCGTCCTGGGCTCCTGTTCCTGCTGGTCGCACGCCATCGAGATGAGAGCCGTGGCGGTTCCGATGATGGGGAGGGTGAGCCGTGCTCCCCGACCCAGGCCGACCACAGATGGAGCGGGGCTAACGATCTTTGGTCGCTAACAGGGCCACTGAGCGCAGCCTTCCAAGCTGGCCATGCGCCGAGCGGCGATCACTACCGATCATGGAAGGGCCGCCGTCTTCGTTCGTGCCATTAACCTGCCACCGGCATCATCGTCCTGCCGCACCGTCGTCACCGCTTCCCGGGGCTCTCTCCGACCGGATTCGACCAGCGCCCTGAGCGCATCCGCGATGCTGCGGTCACGACCATCAGTGAACAGGTAGTGGAACGGGTCGTAGCCGAGCCCCTGGAGTACAATCGGCGCCCGTGACAGCGTCGAAAGCAGAGGGCCAGCGGGTAATCCTGGGCCGGCGTGACAAGTTCAACACGATGGTGCCGTTCCACTGGTCCAACGAGGCGCCGCTCGGTCTCAACGACGTGGAGTGGGCCGAGGAGCTCGGCGCCAAATGGGAGGGCGACGAGTTGGTCACCTACGACTACCCGTCGTTCACTGGCCTCCTCGAGTACTACGACAAGGGTGAGTTCCTGCCCGACAACGACTGATACGTCGCGTCGCCGTCCTGCTCGTCGTCCTCGCCGGTCCGGATGCAACGCGATCGCGATGCTTGCCGCTTCTCGCGCCCCACCACGTGGATGGCACCGCTCAGCCAACGGGAGTCCGGGTGGTCTCAATCTTTGGTCTCATCCGCACGCGTTCGTCCCACATTCATTGGTGTTCAGATCAATGCGGCGGTGCAGGTTATGGACGTGAGCGTTATCCGGTGGAATATTGTCCAGACTTCTGAAAATCGGAAGGTCGGCGATTCGACCCCGTCCCTGGCCACCACCTTCACCGGCGTAAACGCTGCGTGCTTGCTCGGACTTATCGCCCGTCATCCCCGACATGGTTTCCAGACCCGCCCTGGTCATCCAGTGCCGCGAGGATGCCCTCGGCTCGATGGCGGACGCCGTCCTCAAAGTCGCCATGTGTCAGCGCGTACACCCGATCGGTTTCGACTGCGGCGAGGATGCGCTCGACCGCGACCTGCGGCTCGATCATGGTGGCGATCCCACGCTTGAGCTCCGCCCACAGCTTTTTCATCTGTTCCATCGACATGTCCGCCGGCAGGTGTTCGGTCAACACATCGTCATCTGCCTGAGCCAAGGCGACTAGGCCCTCGGCCAAAGGCGTACGTACGAAGCCCGGGCAGGCTACGGTCACCCCAATCGGCAACCCCATTACCTCCAGCTCGCGGCGCAACGTCTCGGAGATCGCGACGACCGCGTGTTTGCTGGCGCCGTAGCTACCCCCGAACGGCGTCGCCACCAGCCCGGCCAACGAGGCGATATTGACCACGTGTCCGGCGCCGGCCGTCACCAGATGCGGCACGAACGCCTGGATCCCATGCACCACACCGAGCAGGTTCACAGCCAGCACGCGCTGCCACTCCTGGGGGTCCGTTTGCCACAGCGGCCGGGCGCCGCCGGGTGCGATACCGGCGTTGTTGACCACCAGGTCCACCCGGCCGAAGTGCTCCAGGGTGCGGGAGGCCAGTGTGTTGACAGCCGCCGCGTCGCTGACGTCGGTGATCACCGGCAGCACTGGTGCGTCGCGGGCGGTGAATTCCTCAGCGGTGGTGTGCAGCCGCTCCGTGGCGGTGTCCGCCACGACGACGGACACGCCGCGGTCGAGGAGCCGGGCGGCAGGGCACGACCCAGCCCCAGCCCCTGCGCCGCTCCGGTCACGACCGCGACCTGGCCCGCTTCGATGATCATGTGATTCCCCTTCCCCGTTGCGGTCCGCGTGGTCACCTCTACTGGCACGGGCCCTACCGAGCGCGGGTGACGAATCGGCGGGTGGCGCCAGCTTCCGCTTCACCGACACCAGAACAGGCCACCGGATCCCAGCAGCGGACCGACACGTCAGCAGAAAGTCAGCAAGACCGCCGTCACACGATGACACAGGCCAGCACGGCCCAGGATGGGCCATGAGGTACACAACACGCGACGGTTGTCAAACCGCCCCGCTCCGAGGCAAGCTCGCCGACGCGACGGGATACCTATCAGGCCGTCAAGCGTCGGGCAGGCGTGAGAAGTCTTGAGAACTACCGAGATGTAGTTTCGCCGCTCGGCGGCACTGTGCCGTTATCAGCCCTCGTCAGTCCGAGCCGCACTCTTTACTGCCGGTTCTGACTGCGTTTGCGCGTCTGGGTCGGAAGTTGTCTCTCGTGTTTTGGCGCTGCCGGGTGCGCGGGACTTGACAGTTTGCTGGGTGCGCACGTCGGACCCGTCGGACTTGCTGGCATCTGTGGACTTATCAGATTTGCCAGGCTTACCCGGGTCACCCGATTTACCGGGCTTGCCCTCGCCAGCGGGCTTGCCCGGCTTGCCATCGGCGGACTTGCCGGGCTTTCCCTGCTCAGCAGCCTTGCCTGGCTTGCCATCGGGGGACTTGCCTGGCTTGCCATCAGGCGATTTGCCTGGTTTGCCCTGCTCGGACTTGTCGGGTTCTGTCGGCTTGCGAGGTTGAGCGGGCTTGCTGGGTTCGACCGGTTTGCTCGGTTGCGCTGGTGGGTGAGGCGGCGACGGCCTACGCAGTGGTGGGGGCTGATCGGAGTGATCCGGTTCGCGGGCATCACGAGGTGGCTCTACATGAACAGGTTCGTCCGCACGTCTGGCGGGTGGGTCGGAATGGCCAGAGCTGCCGGATGGAATGGCTGCCTCGGGATGGGCGGAACCATGGGAAGGGGTGACATTTGAGTAAGCCGGAGTGGCAGGTGTAGCGGGTTCAACAGCGGGAGCGGGCTCGCTGCCAGTACCTACCGGTTGCGGAGCGGGTACAGCTTCGACGCCGCGGTCGTCAGTCCCTGACGGGGGAGGGTCGGCGGGGATCGAGGGGACGGGAGGAGCTGTGCCGCCGGATTTCTCGAGGGAGACCTGTCCTGTTTCAGTGGGCTGGTCATGTTGCTGGCGCACCACCAGGGTGGCCAACAAGCCGACAGTCACCATGGCGACTGCCAGCAACGCCAGCAAGGTTCCATTCGCACGCAGCCAGCGAATGTTCATATAGTGCCTTCCCCTCGACCGAACTTCCACAAGCCAAACCAGAGTGCACGGACAGGTCGCGGAGGGCCAATGATAAGGCAACGGCCACGCAAGCCATTATGTCGCACTAGTAATGGGAAGTGATCAGTCCCTCACTCGCGAACGGTGAGGCATGAGCAGCGCGCGTCCATCCAGCGATTGCGAAAGCTGCTGTGCAATCGGTGACCCCTCTCGATGACATGGTCCCCGACCACCCGACAGGGTAGGTCTCCCGCCACTCAGGGTCAAGGCACGGGTGCCCAGCGTGAGGGCGGGTATCGAAGTGAGCGGCGGCGGCGCCACCAAGGACGACCGTGCCCAGCACGAAATCTTAGGACGTGGAGGCCAAGCTGTGCGGCGGGGTCACCGTCTTCGGCGCTGGCCGCCGCGGGCACGCCACACTTGCAGCTCAAGTGTAACACTGTTATAAAATAACAGAGTTGACCCGCATTGAGCGCTGGAGGCCACGCTATGGGTAACGACTACCTCGAAGACAACTATGCGCCGGTGTCACGGGAACAGCTGGTCACCGAGTTGGCCGTCACCGGAACCATCCCTGACCATCTCGACGGCAGGTACCTCCGCAACGGGCCGAACCCGATCGCCAAGGTCGACCCGGAGATCTATCACTGGTTCGCCGGCGACGGCATGGTTCACGGGGTGCGCCTGCGAGACGGCAAGGCCGAGTGGTACCGCAATCGCTGGATCCGTACACCCGCCGTGGCTCGAGCGCTCGGCGAGCCCCCACCCCGCCACGCCTCCGCCCAGGCTGGGCTGGAGCTGATCGGAGCCAACACTAGCGTGCTCAGCCACGCCGGCCGCACTCTGGCGTTGATAGAAGGTGGCAATGCCAGCTACGAGCTGACCGACGACCTGGACACGGTCGGACCTTGCGATTTCGACGGCACCCTGCGCGGTGGTTACACCGCACACCCCAAGCGGGACCCGGACAGCGGGGAGTTGCACGCGGTCTCGTACTCATTCGGCCGAGGCAACCGCGTGCAGTACTCGGTCATCGGCGTCGACGGGCGCGCTCGCCGTACTGTGGACGTCGAGGTCACCGGCAGCCCGATGATGCACGACTTCTCACTGACCGAAAATCACGTGGTGTTCTACGACCTTCCGGTCACCTTCGATCCCCGGCAAGGCGCTGCCATCTCCGTGCCACCCGCCTTGCGAGCGCCGGCCAGATTGATGCTCTCCGCGCTCATCGGCCGGGTCCGGGTGCCCAACCCGATCCTGGCGATGGCCGGGAAGGGAATGCGCGGGAACGCGAACCTGCCTTACAAGTGGGACCCTAGTTACCCGGCCCGTGTCGGCGTCATGCCGCGAGCGGGCGGTGCCGATGATGTGCGTTGGTTCGACGTCGAGCCCTGCTATGTCTTCCACCCGCTCAACGCTTACGACGAGGGTGACTCGATCGTGCTGGACGTCGTGCGCCACCCGAAGATGTTCGTCACCGACTTCCACGGCCCCAACGAGGGTCCCACTACCCTGGACCGCTGGACCGTCGACCTCGCCGACGGCAAGGTCCGCGAGACCCGCCTCGACGATCACCCACAGGAATTCCCGCGCATTGACGAACGGCTCGTCGGCCGACCGTACCGCTACGGATACGCGATGCAGACGTCCACGACCGGCGGCAGGCCGGGTGACTCCGTGCTCAAGCACGACGTGCGCCGCGGCCAGACCACTGCCCGACGGCTGGGCCGCGATAAGCGCGTCGGCGAGTTCGTCTTCGTGCCCGCTGCGCCGCAGGCCCCTGCGGACGAGGGGGTACTCATGGGATTCGTGTACGACGCCAGCGCCGATCGCAGCGACCTGGTCATCCTCGACGCCGCTAGCCTCGAGACGATCGCCGCGATTCACCTGCCTGACCGCGTACCCGATGGTTTCCATGGCACTTGGGCACCCGCGTCACCCTGACTGCCTCACCGGTCAGCGGCGGCGGTGGCAAGCTCGACGGTCAGCGGCAGGGTGAACGACTGTTCCCTGCACTTGCTGTCGGCGTTGGCGTCCATCGTCACGTAGAGGTCATAGGCCCGAATGTTCGTGGGGTTGATGAAGCCCGTCGGACCTTCGACCGGTGCGCTGGTGATGGTGCCGGCGGCGCAGCCTGCGGTCTCAGCTGAGCTGCCCGCGCTGATCGAGGCGACTCGAACACCGAGGTCGGTCGGGTTCCTGATGTAGAGGGGGAAGGTCCTGGTCTCGCCGGTCGCCAGCGGGCGAACTTGATCTTCCGGCGTGATGGTGATCTCGACTGTGGTAGTCGTGCCGGTCTCACCACCGCCGATGGATCCGATGAAGAACCCGGCGCCGACGAGTCCCACGACGATGAGCAGTGCGAGACCATCGAAGACGTTCAGGTCCCGCACCTGTTCGCGCAAGCCTTTTTCCACTGCAGGCTCCCTCCAGCGCCGAGTCACCCCGGTCACGACCGCTGCACGGTCTGATGTTCTACCGGACTCCCGACGTGACTGTCGACGGACCGTGTCCGAAAGGCCGCGCTCGGTAGCGTCCAGGTGGAAGGCTATGCGGTACCGCCGGGGTGGGTACCTCCCGGGTGCCCAGTGTGGTCATCGGTGGTGCTCGCGGCCGTTTGCGCCATGCAGCGGCATTGCCCGACCGCCGGTATCAGGCGCATCGGCTCGCGCTCTTCCTTACGAACCGCCATCGAGCGGCCGCGAGGAGTTGACGTGTTTCTGCCTCGAATGATGCGACCACTTCCGACCGTGAGCCGACTCACCGACCCGGCCGTACAAAGGATCGCTGAGGCGCCATTGTCCCTGGTGCGCGGGCCGCGAGGATCCTACGTCGCGGAGAGGCTTGCGGCCGCAGTCCACGGTTGGGATCGGTGGCAGGACTGCGTGTGGCTCCGGACTCCGGAAGCCCATCCCGCAGCGGTCGCCGAATCGCTGGTGAGAGCATGCCGGCATCGCTGGACCGATGACCGCCGGCCGACCGAGGCGTGAGTCTGGTCGCGGTGGTCGAGAGCCGGTCGCCCGCGGTGTTTCTGCGCAACCCGGATCGCGTGATTTCGACGGATGCTCTTTCGGAGCCGAGCATGCTGGCGGACACCGTCGAGCTCACGAGTCAGTGTTCGCATCTGCTGCGTTGACGCGCCCGCTATCGGGTCTCATCTGCGCCAAAGTAGGGCGAACGGCTGAGCAGGCAGCCATGCTGGCGCTGAGTGGCGTCGCTCAGCCTTCGCTAAGCGGAAACACGCTGGTCAGGACGCGATGTGCGACCCGATCTCAAGTCCACCTGCGCCGCCGACGTGGTAGGCGAAGAAGTCGCTGCGGTTGAGCGCCGCGTCGCCCGTCGCCCGAGCGCGACGGGACGACACACCGGGCAAGAGAGCCGGACACGCGGGGTTAGAGGACTTTGAGTTCCTCGATGACTGATTCGACGGAGGATTTGGCGTCGCCGAAGAGCATCGAGGTGCCGGGGGAGTAGTACAGCTCGTTGTCGATGCCGGCGAAGCCGGGACTCATCGAGCGCTTGAGCACGATGACCGATTTGCTCTGGTCGACGTTGAGGATCGGCATGCCGTGGATCGGCGAGTTCGGGTCACTGCGGGCGGCCGGGTTGGTGACATCGTTGGCGCCGATCACCAGGGCGACGTCGGTGCGATTGAACTCGCCGTTGATCTCGTCCATTTCCTTGAGCTGCTCGTAGGGCACGTCGGCCTCGGCGAGCAGCACGTTCATGTGCCCGGGCATCCGGCCGGCCACCGGGTGGATGGCGTACTTGACCTCGACACCCTTGTTCTCGAGCAACCTGGCCATGTCCTTCACGGCGTGCTGGGCCTGTGCCACCGCCATCCCGTACCCGGGCACCACCACGACCTGGTTGGCGTAGGCCATCTGGACCGCCGCGTCGGCCGCGCTGGTTTCCCGGTGGGTCTTGTCACCGAGCTCACGGCCGGGTGCAGCGCCACCTCCACCGAACCCGCCGGCGACGATCGCCGGGATGGAGCGGTTCATCGCCTTGGCCATCAGGTTGGTGAGGATCGAACCCGAGGCGCCGACGATCATGCCGGCGACGATCATCGCGGTGTTGTTCAGCGCCAGCCCGGCCGCTGCGGCCGACAGCCCGGTCAGCGCGTTGAGCAGGGAGATCACCACTGGCATGTCGGCGCCACCGATTGGCAGCACCACCAGCAGTCCCACCGCCGCGGCGAACACCAGCGTCCCGATGATCAGCAGCTGCGCGTCGCTACCGAAACCGATCGCGACCGCGCAGGCCAGCGCCGCCAGCAGCGCCAGCAGGTTGAGCAGCTGCTGTGGCTTACCCAGGCTGATCGGCCGGCCGGGGATGAGCTCTTGCAGCTTGCCGTAGGCCACCAACGAGCCCCAGAACGACACCGAGCCGACGATGGCGCCGAACAGTGAGGCGACCATCACGTACGCCGGTTCCTCGCTGAAGCCGGCGGTGGTGTTGAACTCCACCCAGGCGATCAGCGCAACCGCGCCGCCGCCGACGCCGTTGAACAGCGCCACCATCTGCGGCATCGCGGTCATCTTCACTCGCTTGGCGGCCGGCACCCCGAGCACCGTGCCGATCACCACGCCCAGCACGATGAGCACCCAGTTGCTCACCCCGGGGACCAGTACGGTCGCCACCACCGCGATGCCCATCCCGGCCGCCGCGATGAGATTGCCGCGCACGGCCGTCTGTGGTCCGGTCAGGCCCATCAAGCCGTAGATGAACATCGCGAAGGCGACGATATAGAGGACCAGGACCAGGGTCGTCATCGTTGCTCGCTCCGCTTGATCGCTGCTCTGGCAGGTCCCTTGCCCTTGAACATGCCCAGCATCCGGTCGGTGACCAGGAAGCCACCGACCACGTTGATGGTGCCGAACGCGATCGCTACCACCGCCAGCAGCTTGTCGAATACCGAGAGGTCGTGGCCCAGGCCCAACACGATGATGCCGCCGAGCAGCACGATGCCGTGAATGGCGTTGGTGCCCGACATCAGGGGCGTGTGCAGGGTGTTGGGCACCTTGGAGATCACAGCGAAGCCGACGAAACCGGCCAGCACGAGGATCGCCAGGTTGGCGAGCAGCATCAGCCGTCGTTTCCTTCCGGTTCGCGGGTGATGCAGGACCGCAGCAGCACCTCGTCGTCTGAGTCTGGTGTCAACCGGCCCTGCTCGTCCACCATCAGCTCCAGCAGCGACTGCACGTTGCGGGCGTACAACTCGCTGGCGTGTTCGGGCATCGTCGCTGGGAGGTTCAGCGGCGAGGCGATGGTCACGTCGTGGCGGACCACGATCTGACCCGGTTCGGTCAGCTCGCAGTTGCCACCGGCCTCCCCCGCCAGGTCGACGATCACGCTACCTGGGCGCATCCCCTTCACCGCCTCGGCGGTGACCAGGATGGGGGCCGTGCGTCCGGGCACCAGCGCGGTGGTGATCACGACGTCGAAACCGCTGATCGCCTCGGTCAGCCGCTGCTTCTGCTCGGCGCGCTCGTCCTCGGTGAGCTCGCGGGCGTAACCACCCTCACCCGCCGCCTCGATGCCCAGGTCGAGCCACTTCGCGCCCAGCGAGCGGACTTGATCTGCCACTTCGGGCCGGACGTCGTACCCGGTGGTCCGGGCCCCCAGTCGCCTGGCAGTGGCCAGCGCCTGCAGCCCGGCTACTCCGACGCCGAGTATCAGCGCGGTCGCCGGTTTGACGGTGCCCGCGGCCGTGGTGAGCATCGGGAAGAAGCGGGTGGACTGGTCGGCGGCCAGCAAAACGGCCTTGTATCCGGCCACGTTGGCCTGCGAGGACAGCGCGTCCATCGACTGCGCGCGGGAGATCCGGGGAATCGACTCCATGGCGAAGGCGGTCACGCCCGCATCGCGAAGCTTCGCCGCGATTTCGGGATCGGATCGCGGTGCCAGAAAACCGATCAGCACCGAGCCGCGACGCAGCCGCCCGATCTCCTCGTCGGTGGGTGGCGCCACCTTGACCACGACATCGGCGTGCCACGGGTCGTCGATGGTCGCACCAGCCTCGGTGAACATCTCGTCGGGCATCAGCGCACCAACCCCGGCACCGGACTCGACGACGACCTGTATGCCGCGGCCGATCAGCTTCTCGACCATCTTGGGTACCAGGGCGACCCGGCGTTCACCGTCTCGGGACTCCCGGGGGACGCCAACCTGGGTGCCTTGGTGGTCCTGCGATGAGGTCACCCGCAGAGCATAGAGCGGTGTGATGTCAGGCGCCGACGAGTAAACGTTGCCCCTCGCACAGCTGTGACGCGATCGTCAGGCGGTGCTGTCGAGGATGAGCCGGACGGTGGCCGCCGGGACGTCCCAGTGCGGGAAGTGCCCGCAGTGATCGAACCAGTGCAGCCGCGCATCCGGGAACAGCCTGGTGGCTGTCTCGGCTTGGCTGGGGAAGGTGACGCGATCCTGGCGACCCCAGCCGATCACGATCGGCCCAGGGGTGGAGCCCGAGGGTGCGCCCTGTTGCAGCGGGCCGTTGATCAGCGCGTGCAGCGCAGCATCGAATGACGGTGAGGTGGCATAGCCTCGCAACTCCCGCAGGGTGAACTCCGGGGACAGCGCCCACGGACGGGCCGAGAACTGGGCGAGTAGCAGGGTGCGGGTGACCGGGTTGCCGGTGAGCAACGGCAGTACCGGCTGCAGCGCCCGGACCAGTTTGATCGACGCGCGAAGCGAGATGCCGAACACCTGCTGCTGCCCCGGGCTCCAGAATCCGCCGGGGTCCAGCGCGACGGCGGTGCCGCCAGCGCGTCGAGAATGGTGTCCCACGACTGCCAGCTAGCTCCAAGACCGGGGACGAGAAGCAGCTGCTTGCCGGAGCCGAGACGGACGTGGTTCAGCCGCATGGTGGCGGAGCCTACGTTGGGCAGGCAGGATTGGCGCGTGGCACACGCCCCCTCGCAACTGCCGGCCGACTTGCCCGTCCCTCCCGACGACGGTGCGGCTGACCATCTGCGTGGTACCGCGGTCCCTGCGTGGGAACTGCCGGCGACGACGGGTGACACGCTGCGGGTGGATCGGCCGCTGGCTGGTGCACGCCGTGTCTGGTACCCGGTGTTTCCGCCGGACCGGCACGCAGCGCAGGTGATCGACTGGCTGCGCGCGGTGGTGTGATCGATGCCGTGGCCGGCGTGGGCTACCGAGCGCATCGAGCTGGTGGAGCCGGACCCGAGCTGGTCAGCTCGCGGTATGGCGCTCGCCGCTGAGCTCGACGCGGTGCTCTCGCCGTGGCTGGTGGCGGCTGTCGAACATGTCGGGTCCACTGCCGTCCCCGGTCTGCCGGCGAAACCCGTGCTCGATCTGATGGCCGCCGTGCCGGATCCCGATGCGTTGGTGCGTGACGGTTTGGCTTGTCTTGGCGCGGCGGGTTGGGTGCTCGTCCCGCCAGAACTCGACGCGCGTCCCTGGCGGCGGTTCTTCGTCCGGCCCGACGGCCGTGGCGTGCGGCGGTTGGCGCACCTGCACGTCATTCGACCGGACGGGCGGCATTGGGCACAGGTGCTGGCCTTTCGCGACCTGCTCCGCGCCGATCAGCAGCTGGCCCGGCAGTACGCGACGCTCAAGACCGCGCTCGCGCGAGAGCACGCAGACGACCGGGAGCGCTACACCGAGGCGAAGCGCGAGTTCATCGAGGCAACGCTCGGTTCGTGTTGAGCCCGGCGGAAGAGGCTGCTCGACCACGTCAAGACGCAGGGTTTTCAGTTCCAGCGAGTTGTCGTTATGCGGGGGCTGGAATGGAGATCTCGAATTCACCGTCATAGCACGCACTGATATCCGAGCCGTCCGCCGCAGTGGGCGGTGCAACGGTGGGGGCTGACGATAGCAGAATCATCTGCGAAGTCGTCGCAATTGGCTCCCAACGGTTGATCGCGGATCGCTACTCCTGGCCTTGGCTGGGCTCTTCGCTGTTTTCAGTGGGTTACTCAGTGTGAGGGCATGTGTGGGGTTACTCAACGTGATGACATGTAGGCGGGTGTGGGGTTGGTGAGGGTGGGGAGGGGGAGTTTGGCCGCGGTGAGGTAGACGATGGTGATCA
>JBGSWT010000027.1:0-6342 GCA_041751815.1 Pseudonocardiaceae bacterium | reverse complement strand
CGCGCGGCGGTAGTCGTGGTTGCGGCCGCCGATGCGCCGGCAGAGGCGCCCCCACCCTTGGAGCAGGGGGCGTCGTCGACGGGCCCCACCCGCGCGACGGTCGACGGCCGATCGAAGCCCGGAAGAACCGTCAAAGATCGTCGGTTGGGAAGAATGAGCCGCTCCTACCGCGGCCTGGCTGGTATGCGCCCGCCTTGGTCGAATAGGCCGTGCGCGCCACCGCACTCATCGGAGTGCTCGCCCTGCTCTGGGGCTCCGGGTTCTTCTGGATCAAGCTCTCGCTCGATGGGTTCATGCCGGTACAGCTCACGTTCGCCCGGTCGCCCTCGGCGCGCTCGTCCTGGTGCCGATCGTGCTCATCCGCCGCTTGCCACGTCCCCGGGGTCGAACGACGTGGGGCCACCTCGCCGTCTCAGCGCTGATCGCCAACGCGATCCCGTACACCCTGTTCGCCGTGACCGAACAGACGGTGCCCTCCAGCCTGGCCGGAGTCATCAACGCCACCACACCCGCTGTGGACCGTGCTCATCGCCGTCGCCGCCCGGCCAGACACCCGACTCACGGCACGACGAAGCCTCGGCGTCCTCGCCGGATTCCTTGGCGTCCTGGTCCTATTCGAACCGTGGAACGCGCCGACCGGGGGTGCCATCAGGGGAGTGCTGGCATGCCTGGGCGCAGCGATGAGCTACGGCTTCGACTACGTCTACCAGGCCAGGTTCCTGACCAACCGTGGCCTCTCACCGCTGACCCTCACCGCCGCACAGCTCGTCGTGGCAAGCGCGATCCTCGCCCTGGCCCTACCCGCCAGCGGTGGCATCGGAGCCCAACCATCCGCGCTTGCCCTCATCGCTGTCCTCGTCCTCGGCGCCATCGGGACCGGTGTGGCGCTGGTCATCAACTTCACGCTCATCGGGACCGAGGGCCCGACCGCCGCGAGCGTCGTGACTTACCTCATTCCCGCCGTCGCGCTCGCTTTGGGCATCCTCATCCTCGGCGAGCCCGCCCGGCTGACACTGCCGCTCGGCGCCTTGCTCATCCTCATCGGCGTCGCCCTCGTCCGCCGCCGTTGACCTCTGTCAGCCGATCTTGCAGTAACCAGATCGCATTCCATCTCGCCCGACATAGTTCGCTTCACGTTCGCAGAGGGGTTTCCTCACGGGTCTGCTGGTCACGGCCTGCGTCGCCACTGCGTGAACAGCGGCATGAGCGAGCACTCCCATGGAGACTGCGCGCCTAGCGCCGCTTGGGCGCTAGGGGCGCAGGTGATCGTTCAGCCGCGCGGCAGTTTGAGAGGCCCAGTGGCGCCGATTTCATGGACAGATCCATGGACAGGAGTCCCAGCCGAACCACCCAACCTGGATTTTTCATCGGGGTGACGCGCGTGTCCCCTGAACTACAGTCTTGTTTTGATCATGGTTTCCTGTTCTTGGGTAGGTCGGGGTCGACTGTCGTGTCGGTGACGCCGGGTTCCACGCTCCGGGCGGTTGGTCCTTCCATGATCGTCGGGGCGGCGTGGTGGTGGTCAGGTCGGCGCGGCAACTGCCTTGACCATGTTCCAGGCGTTGATCACGTCGTCGGTCCAGGGCCAGTCCGCGCGTAGGTGCAGCCACCGTTTGCGTTGCCCGCGGGTTAGGCGGGTGGGCAGGTGCAACAGTCGGTAGCGCAGCAGTTTCGGGGCCGCGTCGCGGAGCTCGCCCTCGGGCAGGGCCAGGTGCCGGAAGCAGGCCAGCAGGTTCGCGGCCAGGGCGACGATCTGGGTCCACGCGACGTTGATCGCCCAGTGCCGGGAGGGCCAGCGGTTGAGGCCGAGGTCCTTGGCCTGTTTGACGTCGTTTTCGACGTGGACATGCGAGCGGTGCCGCGCGTCGAGCCAGGCGATCTGCCCGACCTTGGTGTTGGTGGCGATCAGCTGGTAACGGCGGCCGAGCTGTTTCTCCCGTTCGGTGGCTCGTTTGCGGTAGCGGGGGTGCAGCGGTTCGTCGCGCACGATGATCCGCAGCCCGGGGATGTTCTTATGCCACGAGCCGAGGCCGAGCAGGCCGGTCAGCTCGGCGACGAACGTGTCGCCGACGATGTCGCCGTTCTGGTCGATCCCCGGCGTCCACCCGTCGGCGGCAGGCGCGCGATGGCGTCCATCTCCTTATCCGTGCACGCCCAGCCGACCGAGAACTTCCAGTCCCGGCCCTTCGTGGCGCCACCGGTGGCGATGTGTTCGAGCAGCTCGTGGGAGAACCCGGCCCCGTCCGGACGCACCAGCAACCGGCGCCGGTAGCGACCCGGGAGCCGGGACACCGCCAGATCAAGCAGGGCGATGTTGTCGGCGGCGCAGTTGGACGTGGCACCACCGGGGCGTGGGTCGATCGCGAGTATGTCATCGGTGTTGTCACAGGTGGCCAGGTTGGGGCAGAACCCGTCCCGCCCTTGTAGGTGGGCTGGGCGTTCTCCTTGTCCGACCCGGCGAACACGAGGGAGGCGTCCATGTCCACCACGGTGACCCCGGTCAGCTCCCGGCCGGCGACCCTGAGCCACGGGAACCCTTCCGGGCGGGCGGCGAGCAGCCCCCACCAGTGCCGTCGAAACGACGTCGCCGCCGCGTTGACCCGGGTCAGCTGCACCTGTTCGACCTCCGACAGGGCCCGCCACACCGTCGGAGTGGAGGGCACCGGCCCGATCACCGGAGCCAGGTGCCGCAGCCCCTGGAAGTCGCTGATCGCCTCCCCGCCCAGGACCTGAGCCACCGCCAGATCGATCAAGAGCTGCCCTCGGTCATAGACCGGGTGAAACCCGCGCCGGGCCATCGCCGCCGATATCCCGGCGCGGAGCCCGGTCTGCTCGGCCAGCAACCGCAACGGCAACGCCCCGGCCAACCCGACCAGTCGGTCGTCATCGCCGACAAGTTCAAGCCCGTCGGCCCATGAAGTACCTTGCACGGAAGAGGTGCATCTGCCCCAGTCAGCTTACGATCTTCGACAATCGCATTCTGACTGGTCAGGTGCACCTCGCCCCGTCTATTCCGACATCACGTCCGGCGTGTCGTCAACCCCGTGAAAGACGGAGGCCCAGCGACGGTGTACTCGGCCACCTGGATGCCCGCATCCTCCACGGTATGCGCTTTGCACCTCACTGACGATCCTTGCCCGCAGAGCGCGTGGTCAGCGGTTTCGGGCACTGTGATTTGGGTCGGCCAGCTCCACCGCCGCTCGCGCGGGGCAACCCAAATGTTCGTACCCCGTTGCCCTACAGCGGGGTACGCTGGCGTGGTGCGGGAGATCCGGTGGACGTCGGAGTCCGAGGCTCACATCGCCCGGCACGGCGTTATGCCGGAGGAGGTCGAGCAGGCCGTCAACAGCGGGCCTCGGTACGAGGCCCGCGGCCGTGAGGACTCCACCCTCCTGTACTGCGCCACCGAGGACGGGCGTGCGCTGCTGGTCGTCCTGGCCGAAGCCGTGGACGGCCGCTGGTATGTGGCCACCGCCCGCGATATGACCGACACCGAGCGCCGCGCCTTCCGGCGGAAGGGGAGGTAAAGCATGACTGAACCGACGAAGCTACAACGACTCGCCGAGTACTACGACACCCACGACACCAGCGAAGAGCTCGAGCGAGGTGCGCTGGCCGACGAGCCGATGGATCCGGATCCGATGGTGTCGCTGTCATTGCGGTTGCCGAAGTCGCTGCTGGACTGGGTGCGCGCGCAGGCCCGTACCGAGCACACCAAGCCGACCCAGCTGATCCGCCGCTGGATCGAGGAACACCGCAGCAGCGGGGAACCGTCGCTGGAACAGCGGGTTCGCCGGCTCGAGGACCTCGTCCAACGCGGCGCCGGGAGCGACTCCTGACCAGTCCGGCGTACTGGGGACTAGCTCCCCTCATCAGCATGCCAGGGTGTTCAGGTGTGCTCGGTCAACAACGCCTCGAACTGCAGATGCGACAGCTCGAGGATGGGTGACTCTGGGGGCACCGCTGACCCCACGTCACCCATTGCGTCACGATCAGTCCCACGTCGATCATCAACGGCTGTAACGGGAAAAGTGTTCTTCTGGTCAGACGTGGACCATCGGTAGTGGAGAACGTTGTAGTAGAAGTAAACAGCACAACTGCATATTGCTGTGCCCAACCCGTCACCGCTGGATACATGCGACCGGATGGGACATCGTCATCCGCGAAACCTCGTCGAGTTCCAACCACCCGCCATTTTAAACTCCAACCTGCAAACCACCACTCAACCCGCTCCGGCGCTGAGCTGGGGACGCGATGACGTCGGCACTGTAAACACGATCACGAATGACCCTGGTCGACCAGCGCCACATCGTTATCGGCAACGACGCACGGGGCCACCGACGCCGAGGTGCTAGCCAAGGACGTTCAGCGAGCCGCCGACGAGACTGGGATCGCCGCTGACGAGGCGACCAGGTTCCGTGCGACGGGGGACCTTCGCCGATACGGCCGTCCCAGCACCCCTGACGTCCCGCGAATCGTCGTGATGCGCATCCAGTGAACTGTCGGCGCGCCTGGCGCTGTTGTACGTCGCCGCTGTGGCAAGCCGCGGCGTAGGTTGGGCGAGGGAAGTGGTGTTGCGGTGAATTGCTTCTGTTCGATATTCCTGGTGACGGAGGGACGGAGGGAGGCAGCGATGGATCCGCTCTCCCTGATTGTGGGGGGGTCCTGCTGGGGGTGCTCGGGCGATCCGTACGCACGCGTTGGTGCAACGGGCTACCCTGGAAGGCTTGTCCACCGACGTGGTGTCGACCACGGTGCGGGCCGCTGCAGACTCCCTGGTTCAGGTGTGGCCGGAGATCGAGCGGGACACCGAATTGGGTCGTGCACTGCGAGACTCCGCAGCGAATTTGCGTGAACGTCATAGTGCATTGTTGTGGGATCCCGACGGGCACGCCGTGTTGTTCCGAGCCGGTCGCAGCCTCGGGGAATGCGGCCTGGTCGGCAATGCGATCGGCTACTGGACACAAATGGTGACCGAGGCTGGTGACACGTTAGGCGCTGATCATCCCGATACTCTGACCACCCGTCACAACGTTGCCTACTGGCGGGGTGAAGCTGGTGATCCCGCTGGCGCTGCTGCGGCTTTCGAGCAGCTACTCACCGACTGTCTGCGCGTGCTGGGCCCCAACCATCTCGACACGCTGACCACTCGTGGCGCCTTCGCCTACTGGCGTGGGGTAGCTGGCGATCCGGCAGGCGCTGCTGCAGCTGTTGAGCAGCTGCTCACCGACTGTATGCGGGTGCTGGGATCTGACCATCCCCACACCCTGAATACCCGGAACGATCTCGCCCGGTGGCGGGGAGTAATTGGTGATCCAGTCGCCGCTATCGCCGCCTTGGAGCAGCTACTCACTGACCGTCTGCGGGTGCTGGGCAACGACCACTCTCACACCCTGGACACCCGCCGCAACCTCGCCTACCGGCGGGTGGACGCCGGTGATCCGCCCGCTGCGGTCGCGGCCTTGGAGCCGCTGCTCATCGACTACCTACGAGTGCTGGGTCCCGACCACCCCGACACCCTGACCACTCGTGGCGACCTCGCCTATGCGCGGGGGAAAGCCGGTGATCCCGCTGGCGCCGCTGTAGCGTTCGAGCAACTGCTTACCGACCGTGTGCGGGTGCTTGGTGCCGACCACCACCACACGCTGGGCACGCGCCTCGCCGTCGCCTCCTGGCAGGGAGAGACTGGTGATCCCGTCAGCTCATTCGAGGCCTTGGAGCAGCTGCTCACCGACTACCTGCGAGTGCTGGGTCCTGACCACCTCGACACCCTGAGGACCCGCCACCTCCTCGCCCGGTGGCGGGGACAGGCCGGTGATCCTGCCGGTGCTGTTGCGGCCTTAAAGCAGTTGCTTGTCGACCGCCTGCGGGTGTTGGGCTCTGACCACTCCGAAACCATGAACACTCGTAACGACCTCGTCTATTGGCAGCGACAGGCCGGTGATGCCGTACCCAACAACTGAGGGCAATTACCGAGCGGCCGTGAGCGGAACTTCTAGCCGATCTTGCAGTTCACCAGGTCACATTCCGGTCCGAGCCGGATGCCGAACCGCTGCTCGACACCATCGCTAATATGGGCGGCGAACTCCATGACCTCGGCGGTCTTGGCGCCACCGCGGTTCGTCACGGCCAGGGCGTGCTTGGACGACAGCGCGACGGTGCCGCGGCCCCAGTCGTGGCCGTATCCACGGGGGAAACCGGCATGATCGATGAGCCACGCCGCGGACAGCTTGGTCCCCGCGGGATCAGGATATTGCGGGCAGTCCCGTGCCCTGTCCGGCACCGAGGTGAGGACGGGATTGATGAAGAAGGACCCCACGCTCCAGGTGTCGTGGTCACCGG
>JBGSWT010000026.1:0-3792 GCA_041751815.1 Pseudonocardiaceae bacterium | reverse complement strand
CCGTGGTGACCGGCGCCGGTGGCGGCCTCGGCGGCGGTGTCGCCCGGGCGTTCGCGGCTGCTGGTGCGGCCGTCGTCGTGCATTACCGGAGCAGCGCCGAGCCGGCCGCCAGAGTGGTTGACGACATCACCGCCGGAGGCGGGCAAGCCATCGCGGCCCAGTGCGACGTCACGAACCCCGATGGCTGCACGAGCCTGATGGCTGCGGCCGTCGAGGCGTTCGGGCGGTTGGACACCGTCGTGGCGAATGCCGGGGTGCAGCCGGTGGCCGAACTCGCGACGATGTCGGTGCCGCAATGGCGCGAGGTGATCGACACCAATCTGACCGGGAGCTTCGCGACGGTCCAAGCCGCCGCCTCGGTGATGGGTGAACGGGGCGGCGGGGCGATCATCCTGATCGGGTCCATCGAGGGTGCCCAGCCAGCGTGGTCGCACGCACACTACTGCGCATCGAAGGCGGCAGTGATCCACTTTGCGCGCACCTCGGCGTTGGAGTACGGCCGCAACGGCATTCGGGTCAACAGCGTCTCACCCGGGCTGATCTGGCGCGACGGCCTGGACCGCGACTGGCCGGACGGTGTCACGCGATTTCGGCGGGCGGCACCGCTGGGGCGGCTCGGCCGGCCAGCCGACGTAGGCAACGCCTGTGTTTTCCTGGCCTCCTCGATGGCCGAGTGGATCACCGGGCACGATCTCGTCGTCGACGGCGGAGTCTCGGCGCACCCGACCTGGTAGCACCGTGATCAGGCTCGGGTAAGGGCACGAATCCGGGGCGCGGCATCCGGCCAGGCGGCGGCCAGCTCGGCGCGTCGAGCAAGGTGGAAGGCCGACCACTCGAACGGCGGGGCCATGGTGGTACCCGCCAGCGTCCACTCGCCGAGCGGGCTGGAGCCCTGCCACACCCCCGCCGGCACCACGATCTGCGGTCTCGCTCCCGCTGAAAGGTCCGGCCCCAGGACCGGCTGCTCAACCTGACCACCCGGGTGAAGTAGCAGCAGCCGCAGTGGTGATCCGGCGTACCAGTGGTAGGCCTCCACGCCGTCGAGCGCGTGCAACGCCGAGAACTCCGGAGCGAGCAGCATGAAGTAGATCACCGAGCAATGCGCGTCGACGTAGGTCCGGCGGAACAGGCCGCCCTCCCCCGGCAGCCGCTTCAGTTCGAGCAATCGCGCGATCCGCTCACCTTCGGCGCGGGCACTCACAGTTGACGGCCAGCTCTGAGGAGCACGGTTCGCCGCATGCAAACACCCTAAGCCGCGACAGCACAGACCGCGCGGTGGAGTTCTCGCTGTGAGTAGTGAACAGAGGACAAAAAGCTAACTAGTCGCGTGTGTTGACTGCTCCGGTTGGGTAGACTTGTGTAACCACTTAGGTCTCCCCTGTCTCTTTTATCAATTTCAACCTCATCGGTGCCATCCCACCCACCTGACAGTGGAGAACGGGTGTTAAGTACAAGGAGTCACAGCTGAGGAGGTCAGCATGCTCTATGCCAAGTGGTATGAGATCGTTATTGTGATCTTCGTGTTGCTGTGGGTGTTCGGGGCACTAGGCCAGGGCCCCGGCTTCCAGTAGGGCCGCTAAGAACCTCACTGAACACCGTTCTCGTTACCGAATGATCACTGACGGTGTGAGACCGGTCGCCCCGGAGGCGATTGAACGGCTGGCCTAGCGCTGTCAATCGTGGTCCACCGTGTGCCCCACGATTGGTCGTAGGCCCCGCGGCGGGTGTGGCGTTGAGGCAAGTCGCGCAGGCCCTGAGAACAGCGCGACACCGGCATGTGGTCAGGACTTCATGCTGGGATCCGACACCGCTGGACCGGCCTCTAAGATCTCGCAGCGGATACGTATGGGTTGATTCCCGTTCGTTTCCACCGACCGCAGCAAGTAGTCGGATCCGCGATCTGCTTATTGAGACTGAAAAGGGACTATCTAAATGCCCAGAACTTATGTCAGTCTTATCCAATCCGACTTCGGACGGAGCAGGCACGGTAATTTTGAGGAAGTCATCGCACAAGGCGAACAACTGTGGAATTGGTTTCGCGACAATTCTCGCAACGACTTTGGACCTGGATTCGCGGACCGCGGATCACCGGCGAACACGACAACGTCGCCGGACCTGGCTGCCTCATCCAATCCAACTACCGCACCGGCCCACACGGCAACTTCGAAGTCGTGGTCCCGCTCCATCTTGGCGCCGGTGCGATAGAGCTTCGCCATTTCTTTCCGCGACAATGGCGATGTTCGCCATCCCTCAATACAGCCGGCGGTTTGACAAAGGAGTGCAGATCTACTTCACCATGTCCACGTGGAATCCATATCAGGTGATGTTGATGACTGTCAATATACCGACACCTCTTGGGTAAAGCCGACGTCACCAGCCCATTCAGTCATGCGGATTCTTTCCTCAACAGCTCCACCAGCTGCCCCGTTTGCGCATAAGTCAGCGAGGCCGCTGTCTTGATTGCCACCTCAAAAGTGACCCAGAGATTTATGCAGAAGCCGTGGGTTGCTGAAGTGCTCTGGACGCCAGCTGGTTCGCTCTGAGTGCGCCGAGTTCGACAGGAGAGCTGTCCCGGGCATGGTGCGCAGCTCTGACGTCGAACTCGGCACAGGTAGAGCGACCGGGTGACGGGTGACGGTGCCCAGCAATCCACCGATGGCCACAAGTGGCATGGTACTCATCTCCGTTCTGATACTTCGAGGCCCGAACCGGCGTACACGGCCCTAGCCCTTACAGAATTCGGATTCAACACCTCTTTGGGCCACCGGTATCGATAGCTCGACACCAGCCCAGAACTCCGGTCCGGGGTCGTGCCATTAAGTGAGGTTGGCGAACGCCTCGACCTCGTTGATCCGACCAGAGACGATCAGCACGTCGTCGCGGTGCACCACGGTGTCCGGGGTGGCGTAGGTGAACTCTTGGCCGGGACGCTTGACGGCGACCACCGTGATGCCGTGCCGGGTACGGACCCCGCTCGCCGAGAGCGGGCGGTCGAGGATCTCCCGCGGTGCGGCGGTCTTGACCATGGCGAAGTCGTCGTCGAACTCGATGTAGTCGATCATCCGGCCGGTGACGAGGTGGGCCACCCGCTCACCCATGTCGAATTCAGGAAGCACGACGTGGTGGGCACCGATCCGCTGCAGAATGCGACCGTGCTGGCGGCTGGTCGCTTTGGCCCAGATGTGCGGGATGCCGAGGTCGACCAGCACCGCCGTGGTGAGGATGCTCGCCTCGAGGTCGGTGCCGATGCCGACGACGGCGCGGCTGAAGTCGGGCACGTCGAGTTGCTGCAGCGCCTCGACGTCGGTGGTGTCGGCGACCGCGGCATGCGTCAGGTCGTCGGCGTACTTCTGGACGAGGGCAGGATCGCTGTCCAGGCCGAGCACCTCCGAGCCGCGGCGGACCAGTTCCAGCGCTAGCGATGCGCCGAACCGGCCGAGGCCAAGCACAACAACCCGGCTGGCGCAAGGGCTGCGGTCGTTTCTAGCCAACGATGGTTCGCTCCTCCGGCAGCTCGTAGCGGCGCCCACGGTCGCGCAGGGCGAGCGCGGAGGCCAGTGTGATGGGGCCCAGTCTGCCCAGGAACATCAGCGCGGTCAGCACGAGTTGCCCGGGAGCGGACAAGTCGTCGGTGATACCTGTCGAAAGCCCGACGGTGCCGAAGGCGGAGACAGTCTCGAACAGCACCGCGTCGAGGCCGAAGTCGCTGATCGACAGCAGGATTACCGTGGACACCATCACCAGCCCGACGCCGGCCAGTGCGACGGTGAGCGCCTGGCGCTGCACGGTGGC
>JBGSWT010000025.1:0-2427 GCA_041751815.1 Pseudonocardiaceae bacterium | reverse complement strand
ATGCGGCCGCCTTCGGCGCTGCGCAGCGGGTGCACTACGCGGCCAAGGCCTTCCTGTGCTCCGAGATCGCTCGCTGGGTCGCTGAGCAGGGCCTGAGCTTGGACGTGTGCACCGGCACCGAGCTCGCGCTGGCCTTGCACGCCGGCTTCCCCGCGCACCGGATCGCGATGCACGGCAACAACAAGTCCACCGGCGAGCTCACCTCGGCCGTGACGGCCGGAGTCGGGGCAGTGGTGCTCGACTCCTTCCTGGAGATCGCCCGCCTGGATGACATCGCCCGTCGCCACGGCCTGGTGCAGCCGGTGCTGATCCGGGCGACTGTCGGCGTCGAGGCACACACTCACGAGTTCATCGCCACCGCGCACGAAGACCAGAAGTTCGGGTTCTCGCTGGCCGCAGGAGACGCAGCAGAGGCTGTCCGGCGAGTGCTCAAGTCCGACGGGCTGCGGCTGGTGGGGCTGCACAGCCACATCGGCTCGCAGATCTTCGACTCCGACGGTTTCGAGCTGGCGGCACACCGGATGGTGGGCCTGCTCGAAGCGATCCGCGACGAGCACGGGCTCGACGCCATCTCCGACATCTCCATCTTGGATCTCGGTGGTGGGTTGGGGATCGCCTACACCGCAGACGACGATCCGCCACCACCGGCCGCGCTGGCTGCCCATCTGCGTGCCATCGTGGACGCCCAGTGCCACGCGGCCGGCATGCCGACCCCGGAGCTGGCCGTCGAGCCCGGCCGGGCCATCGTCGGGCCGGGCACGGTAACCCTGTACGAGGTTGGCACCATCAAAGAGGTCACAGTGGGGGCATCAACGCAGCGGCGTTACGTCTCCGTAGATGGCGGGATGAGCGACAACGTTCGCACCGCACTCTACGACGCGAGCTACGACTGCCGGCTGGTCTCGCGCCGTTCCGAGGCGGAGCCCACATTGTCCCGGGTGGTCGGCAAGCACTGCGAGTCCGGTGACGTGGTGGTTCGGGACTGCTGGTTGCCCGACGATCTGGCGCCAGGTGATCTGGTGGCTGTTGCATGCACCGGCGCGTACTGCTACTCGATGTCCAGCCGATACAACCTCGTTCCCCGCCCTGCCGTGGTTGCGGTGCGCGACGGTACGCACCGGTTGCTGCTGCGTCGAGAGACGATGGCGGATCTGCTGTCCCTGGAGATGGAGGGCGGGGTCACGTGACGCTGCGGGTGACGGCTGACCCATCCTGGCCCGGGGTGATCGAGGCTTATCCGGACCGGATCAAGGTCCTTCCGGGCTGCCGGGTGGTGACCTTGCAAGAGGGCGGCACCCCGCTGATGCCTGCTCCTACCCTCTCGCAGCGCACCGGCTGCGAGGTCTTGCTCAAGGTCGAGGGCGCCAACCCTACTGGTTCCTTCAAAGACCGTGGGATGACCCTTGCGGTGACCGAAGCGCTGGCCCGCGGTGCGGAGGCGGTGCTGTGCGCCTCGACCGGGAACACCGCCGCCTCTGCTGCCGCCTACGCGGCACGGGCCGGGATACCCAGCGCCGTGCTGCTACCCAGCGGCAAGATCGCGTTGGGCAAGCTTGCGCAGGCCACCGCCTACGGTGCGCGGATCCTGGCCGTGGACGGTAACTTCGACGACTGCCTGGAGCTGGCCCGCAAGACGGCCGCCAACTACCCGGTGACCGCGCTGGTGAATTCGGTGAACCCGGTGCGGCTGCAGGGTCAGAAGAGCGCCGCTTTCGAGATCTGCGACGTGCTGGGGCGCGCCCCTGACGTGCATTGTCTGCCGGTCGGCAACGCCGGCAACATCACGGCCTACTGGATGGGATACACGGAATACCACGCCGACGCCTTGGTGTCCGGCCGGCCGCGGATGTTCGGCTTCCAGGCGGCCGGTGCCGCCCCGCTGGTGCACGGCGCGCCGGTGGCGCATCCGGACACCATCGCCACCGCCATCCGGATCGGTAGCCCAGCCTCCTGGAGCGGCGCGATGCGGGCCCGGAACGAATCCGAAGGATTGTTCGAGGCGGTCACCGACGACCAGATCCTCGCTGCCTACCAGCTATTGGCGAGGCAGGAGGGCGTGTTCGTCGAACCGTCCTCGGCCACCTCGGTGGCGGGACTGCTGCGAGTCGCCGAAGACGGGCGGTTGCCCCGGGGGTCCCTGGTGGTGTGCACCGTGACGGGGCACGGGCTTAAGGATCCCGACACCGCGCTGCGCGGCATTCCCCAACCTGAGCCCACGCCGGTCGATCCGGCCGCGGTGGCCGCCGCGCTGGATCTTGCGTGAGCCTTTCGGCGACGCAGGTGCAGGTGCGGGTACCGGCTTCTAGCGCCAACCTCGGTCCGGGATTCGACGCGCTCGGGCTGGCGCTGGCCCTCTATGACGAGGTCGAGGTGGCCCTGGCGCCGTCCGGTCTCCACGTCGAGGTCCGGGGCGAGGGTGCCGGGCAG
>JBGSWT010000024.1:0-5144 GCA_041751815.1 Pseudonocardiaceae bacterium | reverse complement strand
GCAGGTGCCCCACCGCGGTGGCGCCGAGCGGGTCGCTGTCGAACACGACGAGGAACCGGGCCGCGCTACCCCCCGGGGCGAGGAACAACCCGAACTGGTTCGGCAGCGCCTGGCCCAGGAGCGGTTGGTCCGATAACGGCGGGTCGCCCGGGCCGAAGACGATGTCCACTCCGGGCTGACGCTTGAGCTGGCCGGCCAGTGTGGTCAGTGCCGCGCGGCGATCGGTGATGCCGGGGTCGGACACGATCAGCCCGGTCGGTGACAGAATGCCCGGGGTGAACCCGGCGGCAGCCGCCGCTGCGGCATCGCGCACCTGGTTACCTGCCGGAAGCGTATCCACCGGCGACACCGCGCTGCGCAATTCAGACAGCGGGACGCTGGCGACTGCCAGTACCGCAATCACTCCGGTTGCGACTACCGCGGATACCCAGCGGTTACCGAGGCACCGGACCAGGCGCGCCGCACCGGTGGGCCGGACGGCCGCGACCGGGGAGACCGGAACCGCACCCGCGGCGGCATCGACGGGCTCGGATCCGCCCGCGCGTCGCGCTTGGAGCGTGGAAGGTGGCCCCCCCGCGAGTCCATACGGCCAAAACGCCCAGCGGCCCAGCACGGCCAGCATCGCGGGCACCAGGACCACCGCCACCACCAGCCCGACCAGCACGGTGACCGCAAGACCGGGCCCAAAGGCACGGAACACGTCGGATTCAGCGATCACCAACGCGGCGACACCAGCCGCCACGATCACTCCAGCGGCCAGCACGATGGCCAGGTACTCGCCCACGGCGTCTCTGGTGGCCGCCGGATTGGTCTCTCCGGCCTGCAACCTTCGCCGCAGGCCGGAGAGGAAGAAGATGCTGTAATCCGTGGTGATCCCCAACATCAGGGCGACCACGATCGGCTGGATCTCCACCGGCACGGTGAACTCGGCGGCCCCGGCCAGCCACCCGATGACCCGGTCCGCCAGCAGGTAGCCGATCGCGGCGGTGACCAGAGTGACCAACGGCGCCACCACCGAGCGGAAGGCCAACCCGACGATGAGCGCGATCGCGATCAGGGTGGCGATCTCCACCAGCGGCAGCGTCCGGTCGAGGATCATCCTTGCTTGGACCTGGGCCGGGATGGTGCCGGCAACCCCGACCAGCGCGTCGTCCGGTCGATCGAATCCCGCCGCGTAATCGCCGGCCACCCGGGCCTGCGAGTTGAACCCCAGTGTCGGGTCGGCGAACAGGTAGGTCACGATGGTGGTGTTCTGCTCTCCTGCGGCGGGTACCAGCCGCGGACTGTTGACCAGCGGCAGCGCCAGGAATAGGTCCCGGCCGGGCTGTAAACCGGTGTTAAGCGTGCGCCGGTCGATCTCAAGAGCCCGCAGCACGGCACGCTGGGTAGCCTGCGGGTCCAGGCCGTCCGGGTCGCGCTGCACCACCGCGGTCCTGGTCAGCAACGGCAGACCGAAACGCTGTACCGCGTCGAGTTGGGCCTGGATCGCCGGCCCGCCAGCACCGGCAATTCCGGCCAGCTCACCGCCGGCCGTCGCCACGCCGGGCAGCATGGTCAGCGCCGCCCAGGTACCTACTGCCACGATGAGCAGGACCAGCCAGCGCAATCGCACGATCAATCTCGCGTAGCGCTCGGCGAATCGCATCGAGGATCTACCGCTCACTCAGCGCGGTGATCGACGGCCCCATGACCGGCCAGTCCGGGGGGCGCGCCCAGCTAGCGCAGCTCCGTGGACGCCAGCTCGTAGTGCCGCCCGCCCACCACATCACCCCACGGATGCCAGGTCCTTGGACGCACCGGACGTAGGGAAGCCGGGAGATAGCCCCGTGCGCGTGCCCTGGCATGCCGATACCATCGCATGGAATGAGCCTCACCGCAGTGGCAGAGAGGTGCAGGAACTTTGGGACTACGACGAGCCGAAGCCCTTCGCCTGACACATGTCGCGCCGATCAAACATCTCGGGCCACAAATACAGCCGGTCTACTCGGATAGTATGCCTGATATTGAACGATGCGTCGCATTCAGCCGATTTAGCGTGGCAACGGGAAGCCGCACCACGTAGTGTGACATGGATCACTAGTTGGCCGGTCCCGCCGCTGCAGCGGACAATGCCGTGACGCATCCTGCGCCCGTGCGGTGAATTAACATGGTGACCTCCGCGCGATCGGGGTAATGCTTGTCCGCTGGACTCCCACGGTGAGGCAGTCGCAGTCTAAGGTCGGCAATCAGTCGTGACTAGCAGCCCGTACCAGCATGGTCGCTGGCGACGGGTGGGTAGGGGTTTGGACGCACATCGGCCGGTGCGAGCACAGTGGAACGGGAGGATCACATGACAGATACCGTGAGTAGAGCTTCGTTGGGATCATTGCTGATGAGCCGGTCGTTGAACGATACGGAACTCATGCGGGCAAGCGACATGGCCGCCGATTACGCCATCCTGCCTGAGGTGAGCGTGGTGAAAATCGGTGGGCAGAGCCTGATCGATCGTGGCAGGGTGGCGGTCTATCCGCTGGTCGAGGAATTGGTGGCGGTCAAGCGCAGTCATCAGATCCTCATCGGCACCGGTGCCGGCACCCGAGCTCGACACCTGTATTCCCTGGCGGCTGAGCTCGGCCTGCCCACCGGTGTGTTGACTGATGTCGCGTCCGCGGTCGCCGACCAGAACGCCCAGATTCTCGGGTATCTCATGGCTCGCCACGGCGTGCCTGTGGTGGGTGGCTCCGCATTCGGTGCACTCCCGCTGTATCTCGCCGAGTGCGGCGCGGCCATTTTCTCGGGGATGCCACCGTATGACATGTGGCAACGCGTCCCAGGCGAGGGTGTGATTCCGCCGTACCGCACCGACGCCGGATGTTATCTGGTCGCGGAAGTCTACGGCTGTCGCAACATGATCTTCGTCAAAGATGAGGACGGGCTCTATACGGCCAATCCGAAGACCGACTCCAGTGCTGAGTTAATCCCGGAAATCACTGTCGACGAGCTGATCGCCCGGGATTTGCCGGATCTCATCATCGAGCGCCCAGTCTTGGAGCTCATGCGCCGCGCTCGGCACGTGAAATCGGTGCAGGTCATCAACGGGCTACGGCCGGGGCTGCTCAGGCGTGCGCTCGCCGGTGAGCACGTCGGCACGATCATCTCCGCGGCGTGAGCGCCGCTGCCCGCCCCCACCGGCAACGCAACCCAGGAGAACGTCATGACCAACCCTGCCTCGCAGATCGAATCCTCCTTCGCGGCCAAGGACGTGCCGTCGCCGCTCATGCGCCAGACCCTGCTCGATCGCGAACTCATCCGGCCCATCGACCGTCCAGTGATTCCGCTGCTGCCCTGGCTGAACGTCGTCGTGATCGGCGGTCGCTCGATCATGGACAAAGGCCGCGACGCGGTGCTGCCGGTCGTCGAGGAACTGCGCGCGGCACTGCCCGAGCATCGGATGCTGATCCTCACCGGCCCGGGCATCCGAGCCCGTCACGTGCTCGGCGTCGGGCTCGACCTCGGCCTGCCAACAGGCGTTCTAGCCGCCTTGGTCTCCTCCGAAGCCGAGCAGAACGGGCACCTCATCGCGGCGTTGCTCGCAGAACAGGGCGTGTCTTACCTTTCCCATGCCACGATCGCCCACCAGCTCGCCGTGCACCTCAGCGCCAGCCGGGCTGCGGTGTCCAACGGATTCCCGCCCTACGGGCTTTACGAGCTGCCACCCGAGGTGGGCAAGATCCCACCGCACCGCACCGATACCGGCGCGTTCCTGCTGGCCGACGCCTACGGCGCCGCCCGGACGATCTACGTCAAAGACGTCGACGGCGTGTTCACCAGCGACCCGGCGACAGCCGACGGCAGCCCCCCAGAGCTGATCCCGCGAATAGGAGTCGCCGAACTGATGGCCAAGAACCTCGACGCACTGCCCATCGACGCACTGGTCCTCGAGCTCATGGCGCATGCCAAGCACCAGAAGGAGATCCAGATCGTCAACGGACGCACGCCGGGGAAGATCACCAAAGCCCTGCAGGGCGAGCACGTGGGCACGATCATCCACGTGGACTGATATCTCCCGCCGCGGACTGATTATCTCCCGCCCACGGGCCGGATCGCCTACTTACCGTGACGGAAGGTTGCGTCGTGAGGCCGCCGGTGGGCGGGTTCCCGACGAACCGAACATCGCACCGACACCATCACCGCAAAGCGGTAGGTAACTGCTGCTGCCTCGTAGTAGCACGCAGGCTGATTACTGACTGTGTGATCCGCTAATACGGAAAGTTGTCCGGTTTCGTCCCGTTGATGCAATGTTGTACGGTAGTCAAGTCCGCAGTTGAGGTCCTGATATCAGTCGCAAGGTGCGGGTGTGAGGACTAACAGATCTGGGGTCGACGGGTGGAGCGGTCCGGGTCGGAGGCGTTGTGCAACTGATGCACCCGGCGTTGTCCACGCTGCCCTGGGAGGCGCATACCGTGCCTCTGGAGCAGCCATGCGCGCAGCTATTCACGTCATGACCATCGGGATATCCGGTCGCCGGCGGCGCACCGCCGTATCGGTGTCGTTGCCGGACACCAGCAGCGATTCAGTCGGCCAGCTCGACCGAGTCGTCGAGATCTTCCATCAGATCAACCGGACGTTACCGAGGACGGTACTGGACCGGGAGGAGCTGATCTCGGTCGGCGGACTCCTCACTCAGATCAACGGTGCGCTGATGACGCTCGCTGACCTACTGAGCGCGCCCACGCAGCATTACGATCGCACCCGCGTGCAGCGAGAGGCCACCGACACCACCCCAGCAGAGCAACCAGCCGCCACCAGCTTGCTCCGGGACTGCCGGGACGGTTACCTCGCCGCCTACACGTCCGCACGGGCATTCCACGCCGACATCAAGCGCTGCCCACGGGCCGCGCCGGATACTGCGCGCCGTGACCAGGCGACCCGGATCGACCCCGCGGACAGCACCGCGCCGGCAACGGCGTAGGGAATCGTTGACCGGCGGAGACGATGCCTTCCGGTTGGCTGCTCAGCTGTCCTCAACGAAGGCAGGGCGGGTGCACGTCGGGCAGGACGCAATGTCGTTCATGGCCACGATGAACGAGGTCACGCCAGCGAATGGCATCTAGCTCTCCTAGCCGATCGACTGAGTTGTGGGGGGGGGGGGGGGGGGGGGGGGG
>JBGSWT010000023.1:0-5072 GCA_041751815.1 Pseudonocardiaceae bacterium | reverse complement strand
TACCTGCGTGGCCGCCACAGCGGACCTCTGTTCTGCTCCGAGCGCCGACCCGGTTCCGACCGCCGCTCCGCGACTGCCAAGCGGGACATTTGCCCAGAAACGGGGCGAATGCGGCTGGGATACGACCGCGCCCGCACCCTGATCAAGCACTACACCGGCCTGCACCTGCACCAACTCCGACACAGCGCCGCCACCCACCTCGGCGAGTCCGGCGAGGACTCATCGGTGATCATGGCCAAAACCCACCACCGCTCCATCCGCACCACAGCCCGCTACACCAACCCGGCCTCGCCGCCGTCACCAAAGCCACCGAACGCCTCGACCCACCACATCGCCGAAGCTGATCAACCCGAACCGCCTCCCCCGGCTTTTCCCGGTCTCGACCGCGCTCGGCATGGGATGGCTTGAGCGGCTACCGTGCGTGCTGCTCGATGCGCCGATTGGGTGAAGGAGGAGGTCGTTTGTTGCACTCGGCGGGAGTAGGTGCGACATAAGAGGTGACGCTGGTGGCCGCGGGCCGCCGGGGGCGCTCCCCGAAAGGACTCCCGTGAACAGTGGCATCGTCCGTCGCGGATTGACCCCTGTGTTGTTGACATTGGTCGCCTTGCTGGTGACGGTGGTTGCACCGACTGTGGCGAGCGCAGCCGCAGAGCAGGATCGGCTTGTCCCGGGGGAGATGCTCTATCCCGGCGAGCGGCTGGTGTCGCCGGACGGTCGGTTCGTCCTCGTCATGCAGCCCGAGGGAAATCTCGTCGAGTACGCGCCCGGCAATCGGGCTGTCTGGGCCAGCGGTACTGACCACCCCGAGTCGGTCCTGCAGATGCAGGACGACGGCAACCTGGTGGTGTACGCACCGGGTCACGTTGCGGTATGGGCCAGTTTCACCGACGGTGTGCAGGGCGCCACAGCGGAGCTGCAGAACGACGGCAACCTGGTGGTGTACGGCGCGGGCCACGTGGCCCAGTGGGAGAGCGGTGTAGTCGACGCCGGCGTAGTGGGTGGCGAGCAAACCGATTCGGGGCAGGAAGGTACTGTCGACGAGCCGGTGGAGCCGACTCAGCCGCAGCCGGACGGAGATGGCGTCCCGGAACTCGTCCGAGACAGGTCGGTGGAACCGACAACCGAGAGCGTCACGGGTGCTTCTGCCACGTGCACTGTCCCCTCGACCCTCACCGAAATCGGCTGTGACCTCAGTGACACGAAGGCGGACTCGCACTCAGTCTTCATCGAGTGGAGGATCGATGACGACGAGGACCGCTGGCCCAATAACAACGGCTCGGACCCAACGAACAACCCCAAGCCGTTCAGGGAGGGCGGCCTGAATAAGGACGGCTCGGCGTCGACGATCCAGTGGAGGGTGTGCGTCGACGTTCAGCTCGGCGCCGATAAGTGCTCCGGGATCGTCGTTATCAAGGGGGTTAATGCTCCTCTGGTAGTTCATTGCGCCCCTTCTGCGACCCCTTCGCCTGGCACTACCATTCCATCGGATCTGCTGCTGCATAGGCCCAACTGTTATCCGGTAGAACCAGACGCTCGATTCTCGGCGGGGGATAAGTGTATGGTGGCTGTTGGTGCAGCGATTCTAGGAGTGGCCGACGAGAGCAGGCAGGCCTGGGACATCGTGAAGTCGGGGGGCAAGGTCGCCCTCAAGAAGGTCGGCCCAGGAGTGGTTCTGACTGGCTTCGGGGTACACGAGGCCGTGAGTGACTGTGAGTTGTGACCCGTGCAAACGGTGATGTCTCGCTGACACACCTACAGAATAATACATCACCTCCCCTCCTTATCCCTTGAGTGAGTGTTATCCCTTGAGTGAGTGGAAACGGTCTCGACCAATTCACCGCCTAAACGGGCCTTTCCCGTCCTTCTTTGATAGACGTTCTTAAGTGCCAAGGTTGTCAAGAAGAAGATTACAAATCCGTTCCAAGCCCAGTCGGCGTCGGTTGTCAGGTCGACGATCGTGCAGAAGACGCATAACGCCAATGAGATGAGAGCCCCGTATCGCAACCACCGCATGGTTTCTATGGTGGCTCACTTCGTCTTCGAATGACCAGGCCCTCTTTAAGCCACGTCGTAGGGTATCTCGTTGGCTAACGCATTGAGGCAGCGCCGATCGAGTGCAGTTACTGACTAGTAGCACCCGCGACTAGCTGTGATGACTGTTCGGAATCGGCGAATCGGGGGAAGTGCCCGACGCAGCTACTTGCGAGTAGGTGACGTTACAGACTTGCGAGTAGGTGACGTTACAGAGGCGGGTCATTCGAGCCCCACCCCTGCGGTAACCGCGCCTGTTCGACGGGCGCGAGTTAATACTCCAGCCGTAGTTCGTGATCTCCCGGCGTGGCGGTCCCGGACTAAGGCGGCCACCGCGTGAGCCTCGTCCGTTGTGTCGACTTCAGATGATCAAGCGGTGGCCGTGGGCCACAGAGTAGGACCAGCCCGGTGGGCAGCGGAGACCGACAGGCTGCTCGATCGGATGGCGGGGAGGTTCGCCCGGGTAGAGACCCGCCGCCGGTTGCGGGGGTTCCTGCTCGGGCTGCTCGCGGACCTGCCCCGCAAGAACTGCGGGACCATTGCCGAGCACGCCGGTGACACCGATCCGCACGGCATGCAGCATCTGCTGGCCCGGGCGTCGTGGGACACCGATGGGGTGCGGGATGACCTGCGCGACTACGTCACCATCCAGCTCGGCGACGCCGACGCGGTGTTGGTGGTCGACGAGACCGGGGATCTGAAGAAGGGAAAGTAATGCCGAGTTCGGCATTACTTTCCTTATGACGAGCCCATGGTTATGCCGCACCGTCGTTGGCGATGGCTCCCGGCTGGGAGCGGGTCGCCGGACGGTGCGGCATAACGTGAGGGGTGATCAGGTGTGTTGGTCAGAGTTGATTGAGGAAGGTCAGCAGGTTGTCGGGGGCCTTGTAGCGGGTGGTCTTGGTGTCCGGTGGGTTGGTCCGGGCGATGGCGTTCTCCTTGAGTGCCATGTCGGCGTGTAGGTAGATGCGGGTGGTGGTCGGGCTTTCATGTCCGAGCCATAAGGCGATGACGGTGATGTCGACGCCGGCGTGGAGGAGTGTCATCGCCGCGGTGTGCCTGAGGGTGTGGGGGGTGATCTTCCTGGCCGTTATGGATGGGCAGGCCGAGGCCGCCATGCTGGCGTATTTGCTGGTCAGGTGGCTGACGGCATCGCTGGACATCGGGGTGCCGCTGCGGGTGCAGAACAACGGAGCAGTCCCGGGAGCGTGGCGTTCGGCGAGCCACTCGGTGAGGATCCCGGCCGTGTGGGTGGTCAGCGGTGTGCACCGGTCCTTGCGGCCTTTGCCACGGCAGTAGACGTGCGCGCCGGTGCTCAGATGCAGATCGTCGATGGTGAGCCCGGTCAGCTCGGAGACGCGTAGCCCGGTCTGGGCGGCGAGCACGAGAAGGGCATGGTCACGACGGCCGTACCAGGTGGAGCGGTCAGGCGCGGACAAGAACACGTCGAGTTCGGCGCTGGTGAGGTAGCTGACGATGGTCGTGGTGGTGCGTTTGGCCTGGATGGCAAGAACCCGGCTGATCAGGTTCAGGTGTTGGGGTGTCAATCCCCTCGAACCGTGGAGACTTCGGTTGCAGTGATGTTGAACGGTTTGCTGGTCTTGTGGTGCCCGCGTCTGCGGTGGGGCAGGCTAGGCCTGCCCGCGTTTCCTGCCTGAGGGGCCGTAGAGGCTCGGGGGTCCAGGGCGCACCGAAGGTGCGTCGCGCGTAGCGCGATGCGGAGCACCCTGGAGGCCTGAGGGGCGGCCCCGTATCCTTCGCGGGCACCACAAGACCAGCGGCGGCGCAGCCGCCTCCATGTTGTTTCGCCCGCAGAGCGGGCCGGTCGGTGGTCATGCGACCTGCTGGGCGTGGGCGAGCTCGTAGTCGATGGGGCTGAGCATGCCGCACGCGGAGTGCCGGCGTTGTCGGTTGTAGTCATCGATCCAGGCGGGGACCCTCGCCCGGGCGGCCGCCTTGGTGGGGAAGGTTTCCCGCGAGCGCAGCTCGAAGGTCAGCGTGGAGTGCCATGCCTCGATCACCGCGTTGTCCAGGGCTGATCCCGGCCGCCCCATCGACTGGCGGATCTGCAGGCGCCCACAGGCCGCGCGGAAAGAGCCCGCAGTGTATTCGCTGCCGCAGTCGGTGTGCATGATCACGCCGGGCACCTGGCCACCGCGGACCGCTACCGCCATCGCCAGCGCCCCGTAGGCCAGCTCGGCGTCGTGATGCTCGGACAAACTGAATCCGACGATCCGCCGGGAGCCCATGTCCAGCACCGACGCCAGGTACAGCTTGCCCTCACCGGTGGGGATTTCGGTTCCGTCGCCGTACCATTTCTCGTTGATGTGCTCAGCGGCGAAGTCCCGGCCTACCAGATCCGGGGCACGCCAGCGTCCCCTGCCGGGCCGGGTGGTGGACCTGCGTCCCTTTTTGCGCCGGGCCGCAAGGCCCTGCTCGCGCATCAGCGCTGCGACGGTGTTCTCGCTGACCCTCCAGCCCGCATCGCGCAGGTCCGCCGCGATCCGAGGCGCGCCGTAGGTGCCCTCGTGACCGCGAAACAGCCGGCTGATCTCGGCTTTCAACCGTTCCCGACGCGCTGCCCGCGGCGGTAACACCCCGGCCCTCCACTTGTACAACCACGACTGGGACACCCCCAGCGCCCGGCACGCAACCGCGTGCGGAATGCCGTGATCGTCCCTCTGGGCAGCGATGAAGGCGGCCACGGCTACCGGCCCATCGCTTCCTCGACCCAAAGGGCCACACTGCGCTTGAGGACATCACACCGCATCTGCAGCTCCGCGCAGTGCTTGCGCAAACGAACCAGCTCCGCCCGTTCGTCCTCGCTCAGCGTGCCACCACCACGCTCACGACGCCGCCGGTCAGCGTTGACCCAGTTGCCCAGCGTCCCGTCATGAACTGGCTCTTCGCTGTTTCAAGTGGGTTACTTAGAGTGAGGTGGGGTCAGGGCATGTATGCGGGCTTGGGGTTGGTGAGGGTGGGCAGGGGGAGTTTGGCGGCGGTGAGGTAGATGATGGTGATCATCTTGTTCTTGTTCCGGT
>JBGSWT010000022.1:0-6552 GCA_041751815.1 Pseudonocardiaceae bacterium | reverse complement strand
GGCCGCCGCCGCCGCGGCCGGAGTTGACCTGCCACGCGACCCGGCACCGGCCCCCGCTACTCCGTGGGACCCGGACTTGGCGATCGTCTTCGAGGATCGGCGCTTCGTGGTGCACCAGGAGCGGGTGATGGACGAGGTGCTCGCCGCACATGCGCGATATCAATAAGGTCGGAGCTGATCCAGCCACGAGGCCTCGGGCGTACCGATCCGGCATCACCGGTGCGGGGACGGCGGCGGTGGACGCGGCCGAGGCAGTGCCTGTCCGTCACCCGCCGGGCCAGCATCTACGAGCCCAGTCGACGTCGACCGATCAGTGCTCAAGCGCCTGCTGACTAGATTCGTCCACACCATCGAGCCGGGCATCCAGCTGGCGTCACCGCAATGGTTGCATTTGTGGTTGCAATCGTCGTGCTCGATGAGTTCGAGCGCAACCTCCCAACGCCTGCCGCCACGCCATCGCCAGCCTGCGAGTCAGTTGTTCAGCGCTGCGTGATAGTGCGTCAGTTCGGCGTAGGTCGCGTGTTCGATGTTTTTGGGTCGGCTCAGTCCGTGACTCTCGTCTGGGTAGACCACGAGCGATACCTGCTCACCGACCGCCGCAACAAACTCCTGGACTTGACGAAGTGGCGTGATCGTGTCCCGTTCACCGTGAAAGGCGAGGATCGGACAGTGGGCGGTGATGCCGGGGCGGAGCAGGGATCGGTCTAGCCAGGTGCTGGTTGGGCCCAGGAGAAGGTCGGCATGATGCGATTGGAATTTCGGTGCGGCGCTACGCCATGCGGTGGGGTCGACAATGGCTGAGCGTACGGTGGCCGCCCGGAACGTCGTGGTGGTCGTCGCGGCCCGCAGCGCCGTATAGCCACCCGCGCTCGCGCCGCTGATGACGACGCGGGTCAAATCAAGAGATCCATCTTGTCCGACCGACTCAACGGCGTCGACGCAGTCGGACACGTCCAGCACACCCCATTGGCCGCGAAGCGCGTTGCGGTAGGCGCGACCGTAGCCGGTGCTACCCCGGTAGTCCACATCGAGCACCGCGAACCCGTGGCTGACGAAGAACTGGACCCACAGGTCGAGCCGTAACGGTGCATTCGAGGTCGGCCCTGGGTGTGCCCGGACTATCACCGGCGCAGTGCCCTTCTCTGGCCGGGGACGGTACAAGGTGGCATACACCCGGCCGCCGTCCCGAGCGAGAATATCGACGACCGCGGGATTCGGCGCCTGCCCTCCGGGTGCGACTTCCACCGTCGCGGTCAGCTCACGGGACTCGCCGCTGGCGATGTCAGCCACGATGACAGCGGGCATCCGGTCCGGAGCCGACCCGATCATCGCGACCCCGCTGGCGTGAGCTGCTAAATACGGCTTGATCGACGTATAGGGCAACTCGACGGCGCGCGCCTCGGGCCGGTGACGGTCCCAGATGTTGAGTTGGGTGGTTCCGCCCTGGTGCGCGAGGAGAGCGATCCGGTCGTTATCCAGGAAAGCATAGGTGGAGTACCCGAACTCCCATTGCGCCGTTCCTAGATCTGCCGACTCGTGATGAATCAGCGAGATGATGTCACGATCCGGTAGGCGGGCGTACAGATCCCACCAACCCTTGCGATCAGACACGAAGTGCAGGACACCGCCGGGACTCCATTCCGGCTGGAACACCGATTCCTCCGGGCCGCCGGCGATATGCCGAGCAGCGCCGAGTGTGCCGTCCTGGCGGATCTCGGCCATCCATAGCCACGTGCCGTCCCAGGGCATCAGCGGATGCCGCCAGCTCGTCCAGGCCAGCGCGCGCCCGTCGGGACTCGGTCGCGGGAAGGAGTAGAAATCCCAGCCCTGCGCCACCGGCCACGGGGCAGCCGACCCATCGGCCGGACATATCACCAGCTCGTTGGTCACCGCTGCGTTGTGATGACGCTCCCGGACGGCGACGAGAAGCCCAGACGCAGTCAGGCGAAGGTCTGCGTAACGGTCCTCGCCATGCTGGGGCGCCGCAGTGATCGCGCGCAACCCAGCCCGGGTGGCTCTCCAGATCTGCTGGTCATCGGCACGGACAAACCAGAGAGCATCGTCGGTGGCCAGGTAGGCGCCGCCACCGTACTCATGGACGTAGGACGCGACCGTCACGCCAGGCGGCAGGATATCCTCTCCACCGGCCAACCCGCTGGACCGGACCAGAACGTCGCCAGTCGCCCGTCCCTCGATCCAGTACACGTGCTCCCCTGCGACCTGCACGGCATCCACCGAGACAACACCGGCTGCGGGTCCCGTCATACCGGTACGGCCCCCAACGCCCGCGCCCGCTCATCAATGGCCACAGCGGCGCGGACGTGGCCCTTGGCTAGGAACTGCCCACGCAACTGCCGGACCCGATGCAGGCCCGCCACCGAACCCCGAGCAGCGAAGGTCGCTAGAGAGGTCAGTGTCAACCGTTGCGCTTCCTCCACTTCCCCCGACATCAACCGTGCGGCCGCAAGCCCCACCTGGATCTCTGCGCCGCGTCGCTCACAGGAAGCAGGCAACAACCGGAGCGCGTCGGTGAACGCCGCAGCCGCGCTCTCTGGTCGGTCTAACGTGAGCAGGCACGTGCCAGCATGGATGGCGAGGCTGCCCTCGTCGAAGTCGTACATCCACTCATCGGTCCGGCCGTCCTGAACCGCCAGCAGCGACCATGCGGCATCTAGCTCAGCCAGCGCTTCGCGACTGCGCCCGACTCGGGCAAGCGCGTCTGCGGTCAGCACCGTCAACCATGATCGAGTGGGGCTGTTTGACAGCACGGTGTCGAAGGCGCCCGGGAGAAAGATCTTTTTTAGCCGAGCCTCACACTCGACCCGGTCGACTACTGAGTAAAGCGTCACTATATGACCGGTCGGTAGGCCTCAGCAGCGGCTCTCTCGAACTCGTCACCTTCAATATGCGACCACGCAGCGAGCGTGTCTGCACTCGGTAACGGCAACGCTTCGAGTTCGTATGCACTCACTGCAACTGAGCCGCTCAGACATCTGAGCACGCGGTCCACGGTCTCGGTAGCAAAGAGCCTTGTGAGCGCGTCAGCGCTCAGCAATGGGGTAATGGTTCGGGGCCGAAGCACGTTGACGTGATTCTCAACGACGACACGACCACCCCACTCGTCGAGGATCGGTTGGCTGAGATGTGCGGAGACGAGACGTCTGGCCTGTTCAGGCGCAGTTGTCCGCTGAACCAGCACGGCGGGTTCGTCCAAGATCAGGACACGGTTGTCGGTGCCGCGCAGAGCAAGGAACCGCATGTCGTCGCGAATTCGGTCACGGTGGATCACCCCACCGTCGATGTCTGCTCCCCAGAGCACTGGGACGCTCAGGGGAGTCAGACTGGCGCTGAGGTCGCTCTTGCGTCTATTCCAGACCAGAGGGCCGGTCGACACCTTCCAGCCTGCCGTTGCCAACGTGAGCGGCATGTCTACCGCAGCGGCCGCGACTGGAGCATCGTCAGAGCGCCGAGGAAGCAACCAGGGACCTGCCCTCCGCGGCGCCGCGACCTTCGCTACCGGTCCAACCTGGCCATTGATGCTGCTGATGGCCACCCGGCGCGTTTTCCGCCGTGAAAAGGCGGCCAGGCAGGTCTCTTGCAGTACACCCGAGAACGAACCGCTGCGATCAACGACGAACTCTACTTCGCGCAACGGGGCGCCGTGCGCGAGCACGTTGCGGAGCTTCTCGAAATACCGACCGGCGAGAAACGAAGTCGGAACGAGTGCAGCGAGCACGCCAGCATCGTCAAGAGATTCGATTGCCGCGGCCATGAAAAGGCCGTACAGGTTGGCGTGCCCATAGAGTGAATCAGCGAACCGAGCTCGCTCTCCCTCGTTCAGCCGAACCCGACCGTAAGGAGGATTCATGATCACTGTCCGGACGGGCTCATCAACTGCCGCCAGACCATCGCCATGTCGCACAAGGGCGGGTAGCGGACGGCGCCGGGCGCGTTCCGTGCGGGCGAGGACTGGCAGCATCTCCGACGCCAGCAGCACGTTCGCGAGCCATACAGCCGCTGGGTCGTTGTCCACTCCGGCGATGTAGTTCGGCAGCGCTCTTAACGCCAGCTGGGCGTCGACTCGCGCGGCGGCACCGAGATGCTCGCGCAGGATCGGAAGAAGCAGTGCACCAGCACCGCATGCAGGGTCGAGGACTCGCCCGGAGAGAGCCTGCGTCCTCTTCCACCCCATCGCCCGTTTGGCCATGGCCCATAGTTCAGCTGCCAGAGGTTTTGGCGTGTAGTGACGTCCGTTCTTGGAGCGCTCCAGCGCCGATAGTGCCGACACATACGCTTGACCCACCTGCTCGGCCGTCCCCTTCACATGGGACGACTGCGATGAAGAAAAGTCGATCTCCGGTTTATGGGCCTCGACCGCCCAGAAGACGTCGAGCCATCTGCCATCGAGCCCAGCAGCCTCCGCTCGGATCGCCCACCACGCTGGCACGCCCGCCAAGACGGACTGTGCACCGGCAGCGATTGTCAGCAGCGTCGGTGGGGTCTCACCTACCTCGCGTTGCCCACGTGCCTCGCGAACTGGAAGGGATGAGGACGGCACGGCCGAGAGAGCAAGCGCGTCGCTCACGGTAGTCATCCTTTCAGACGAGCCGCTGATCTTGGAGTAGCCACACCGCGTCGTGGCTGCGGGCTCGGGCTGCGGCTGCCTGGCGGCGGGCTCGGGAAGCCCTGATGGCGAGGTGCAGGCTGCTTACACTCACTCAGCAACCCCAACAGCGGGCACTCATCGCCGAAATGCATCAGTAATGCCTTGTTCGCCGTCGAACGCAACGACGAGGCTATCGTGTTCGACACGTAGAAGGCGACAAGCGTGCTACGGAATGTACCGTAATCGGATACGTATTTTCTGCGGCCGGACACGTATCTTCGCTCTCGCATAGTTGGAGCTACTACCGAAGGGTTAACCTGGGTAAATAGCCTGAACCAGCAGGGGGAGCAATGCGTTTTGCACACTGCCTCGTCGCCGTCACCGCCGGCGTGACAGGTTCGGCGGTACTGTTCGCCGGCCCCGCGGTCACCGCCCAACCCAGCCCATCCGTGGGGTTGGTGGGTGACTCCCGGCTTTCCGGGCAGGGGGTCGACATCTCGGTCACCATCCCCACTGGTTGGCGTCAGCTCCCCGACGAGAGCCACCCTCAACTCCTGCAGATGATCTATCCCGACACCTGCTCGGCGGGGCTCCAGTGCGCTTCCGCTCTCGCGAGCGTGCTCAGCACGCAGGAACCCAGTTCCCAGACGGCGGCGAAGGCCGCCGAGCAGGCGGTCACCGGCCAGCCGGGCATCCAGGGCGCCACCATCACCAGCGAGGGGCCCGCCCAGGTCGCCGGCCGGACCGGTTACCACGTCCGGTTCATCTACTCGACTCCGACCGCCAAGTTCCAGGCCGAGACCGCCGCCGTCGAAACTGGCCCCGCCTCCTCCGGGGCGGTCCAGACGTCACTGGTCTTCGTGACCGTGTCCGATCTGGCGGGCGCCCCGCCGCCAGGTGTCATCGACCAGATCGTCGGCTCTACCCAGCTGACGGCCCCATAGAACCTCTACCGCCCTGGTCAGGATGGTGCCGGTGTAGCCGGTAATTGCTGGTGCTGAAACTTGCGAGGCCGCGCGTGAGGCACAGGCGGCCGTAGGCCTGGCCGGGCACTACCTGGACTCTCGGCGTTCGGGCCAGTGTTGACCGCGTGAGCGCGCGCGGAAGCCGTCGTGTCGCTCTGGCACTGGTTGCACAATGTCTGGCGGCATCGGACTTGATCGACGACCGGGTGCTCGCATTACGAGCAGCGATCACGCCGAGCTGGTCGCGGGCGCGGGATCGTCGCGATGCATCAACCTGCGAAGTCAGCCAGCTTCCTCGATCAGGGACTTGATCGCAGGCGGCAGGGCACGACGCTGCATCGGCGCGTAGCCGGCGACCTTGCGACGACTATCGCCCACTGGAGGAGTTGAAAAGGTACTCGACCGGGATGTGGAGCTTGGGCAACTACTGAGTACAGCAAACGCAAGGCGACTAAGTAGTCGTACGACGCCCGGTTCGCGGGGAAGGTAGCCGAAACAAGGCCAGCGCTACGTTATTATCGGTTATCGCTATGTAATCAGATCCTGTGCAGACTAGGTACTCATCGCCAGTGATCCCACGTAATAAAGCCTACGACTTCTTCTCACACGGCATGTGCATGCCTCATGCCGACCGGAACGGGCTCGCCCCCCCAACGCTACTCGCCGCGCCGCGGCAGCGTCCACTAACGGCTCTCACACCCCGGCATGGGCGCTCACCAGCAGCAGCGCGGATCGGACGGCAGCTGGGCAAGGCCCCATGGGCCGCACGGTAGGTACTGAAATTGCTGGAACCTCGATAACTGCTCGCCGCTGACTAGGTAGTCGAAGAATCGGTTTCGCAGCTAGGTGGGGGTGCAAAGTCTTAAGTGCGAATGCATGTTGCCAGGCGACCTTCTCCTCGCCATGGTGAAATTAGCCGAATCGTCAATACAGTCGATGAGGCGTTCTTTCGCGGCCCACTGGGCCACTCCGAGGAGGATA
>JBGSWT010000021.1:0-8299 GCA_041751815.1 Pseudonocardiaceae bacterium | reverse complement strand
GGCGCACGCTGCCGTGACCAGCGCGAAGGCTGCGAGCCCGGCCGCTAAGGTCGCCCCCCGCCCCCGCCGTCGCGAATACCTCTGCTCCGTGTGCACGGTGTCCAACATCGGAATCGGTTCCTTTCTTCGCGGTAGCGATGGCGGTTGGAGGAGCCTGGTTTGGGCTACGCCGCAGCCAAGGTGTGAGTGAGCCTGAGTCCTCTCGGGGTGACCAGTCGCTGGACGATGGCGAACACGCCGTCGGCTAGGAAGGCCAGCGCGACGGCGATGACCGTGTAGGCGAACAGCTGCGACAGGGGCAGGGTCGGGTTGGTGATCACCGCGCCGAGCGTGTCCGGGTATGCCGCGAATCCGGCCAGGTAGGCCGTGGCGATGACGAAGACCGTGGCTGTGCGAACACCCGCCATGATCAGGAATATCGCGTTGGGCAGCTCGACCCGCCGGAGTATCTGCCACCCCGTCATCCCCATTCCCCGGGCGGCCTCGACCGTGCCCGGATCGACTTCTGCCACCCCCACGTAGGTGTTGGTGAGGATCAGGGGAAGGGCGAGGATGACCAGGGCCACCATGATGTTGACGAAGCCCAGCCCCCACACAGTGATCCCGATCGAGATGACGGCCAGCGTGGGCAGGGCCCGCAGCACGTTGGCACCACTGATCGCCAGGAACGACCACCGGTGCAGGTGGCCCACCGCGGCGCCCACCGGCACCGCAATCGCGATGGCCACGGCCACGGCGGCCGCCGACAAGACGACATGGCCCCAGATGTCGCCCAGCACCTGGTCCGGGTTCGACCTGACGAAGTCGTAGGCGTCGATCACGATGTTCATCTGATCCCGCCCTGCCCCGCCCGTGCCCAGGGTGTGACCGCGCGGGTCGCCAGGACGAGCAGCCCGTCAGCAACCAGCGCCAGAACGATGGCCAATGCGCCGGCAGTGATCAGCCCGGTGACGAACTGGGTACCGATGGCGAAAAGGATGGGGCGCCCGAGACCCAGCGGGGACACGAAGGCGGCCAGCGTCGCCAGCGAGATGATGGTGACGCTGGCGACCCGGATACCGGCCATCAGGGCGGGCAGGGCCAGCGGGATGTTGATCCGGAACAGGATCTGGCGGGAGGTCATCCCCATCCCGGCCGCCGCCGCGTGCACCTCCGGTGGCACCGAGCGAAGCCCGGTGAGGGTGTTGCGGAACAACAGCAGCAGCGTGTAGCCGGTCAGGGCGATCTCGACGGTGAGCAGGCCAATACCGGTGATTTGCACCATGACCAGCAGGAAGGCCAGGACCGGGATCGTGTAGAGCACGGTCGAGACGGTCACGAACGGTGTCTCGAACCGGTTGTACCGGTACGCCAGCAGCGCGGCCGACACGGCGATCACCAGGCCAATGCTCACCGCAATGGCCGTGATGTAGACGTGCTCAACCAGACGGGCCTGCAGATCGGGCCAGTTGTCGACGACCCAGCCCCAGCAGAACCGCTCGTTGGCGCGGCAGTCCGGCTCGTCGAAGTCCGGGATGATAGGCCCGTCCGAGACCCGTACCGCCAACATGGGACTCACCGCGTCTCCTCGGTGGGCCGCGCCCCGGCCGCTTCGCGCAGCCGGTCTAGAGTCACCGTGCCGAGCCGCTCACCCTGCTCATCGATGACGACCAGGACATCTGCCCCGGCGGCCAGCAGCACTGACAGGCCGGTGCGCAACGTGGTGCGGGCCGACACCGTGGGCGCGCCAGGCGGGATCTGCTGGTTCGGGTCATGATCCACGAGCTCGCGCACAGTGCGCAGCGACAGCCGCTTGAGGCCGCGGTCGGCGCCGACGAAGTCCGCCACGAAGGCGTCGACCGGGAGGCTGAGCAGCTCGTCGGCCGTGCCGTACTGGGCCAGCGTTCCGCCTTGGCGCAGCACGGCGATCCGGTCGCCCATCTTGATGGCCTCGTCGATGTCATGGGTCACGAAGATGACCGTCTTGCGGATCTCGCCCTCCAGCCGGAGGAACTCGTCCTGGATCTCGGCGCGGGTGATGGGGTCCAGTGCCCCGAACGGCTCGTCCATCAACATCACCGGGGGATCTGCGGCCAGCGCACGGGCCAGTCCGATGCGTTGCTGCTGCCCTCCGGACAGCTGGGCGGGGTAGCGCTTGAGGTAGCTGCGGTCCAGCCGCACCAGGTCCAGCAACTCGCCCACCCGCCGGTCGATCCGGTCCCGCGACCAGCCCAGCAGCTTCGGGACGACTGCCAGGTTGGCGGCGATGGTCATATGCGGGAACAGGCCGACCTGTTGAATCACGTAGCCGATGTCTCGCCGCAGCGTCGTCACATCCAACGACTTCACGCTGCGCCCACCGATCCGGATGTCTCCCCCGCTGAGCTCGATGAGCCGGTTGACGAGCTTCATCGCCGTGGTCTTGCCCCCTCCCGAAGGCCCGACCAGGCAGCAGGTCTCGCCTGCGGGAATCCTGAGGGACAGGTTGTCGATGGCTGGTGCGTCCTGGCCCTGGTAGCGCTTGGTCACTCCATCGAACTCGATCTCGAGGGCAGCACGTTTGGCCTGCGGCTCCGCCACATCGCGGTGGCCACCATCCGGACGAGGGGCTTCTTTGAGGAAATCCATCCGCCGCGATCCTTAGGCCCCGTCGATGACGGGCTTTCAGCCTGCTAGCCCGGCCACTGCGGTGTTCCCGTAGTCGCAGACGTTGAACATAACGCACGGTTATTGTTTCTGTCACCCCTTCGAGGATTTCAGGCCTCTCGTCGAGGTGCTGCGCGTCAAACTGCGTACACAGAGTGGGAAAGAGTGTCGATCCCACCCCAGTGGGCTGGGTCTACGGCCAACGCCGCGGACCTCGAAGCCGACCCGGCGAAGGACGTCAGCGTCGAGCAGGTTGCGGGTGTCGACGACGATGCGGCGCTCGACCAGGGCGGGTCGGGGCTGCACGCCATCGGTGGTCTCGCAGTGAGGGCATTGAGCCGTCGTCGGGGGCTAGCTCGGTCATCGCACCCTCTGGGCGTGAATCGAGGTGCGGCATGACCAGCAGAAATCCACCTCCCACAGACCCGAGGCCGCAGGCAGCACGGTCGTCCCGCAGACCGCGACTTTAAGGTCAACGGCATCAGGTGCCAGCCGGTGGATCTGGCGGGTGCGTAAGTCGACCATGTCGATAGTGCGTCGCAGGCGGAATGACGGGGCCTGCGCCCCCAGCCGGTGTTTCGCCTTGCGTCTGGACCACATGGTTGTCCTTGCTGGCGCGGGGGGAACCTGCCGGGCGGTCGACGCGTTGGGGCAACGGATCCAATCGACGGTCCGGCTGGAGTCTCAGTGGCAACCTCAAATCGGGCTGATTGGCCCGGTAGGTTTTCTCCGGACCGAACAGCGCTATGGCGCTATCGCCATAGCGCAGGCAAAAGCGGATACGCCACAACACCTCTGGCCCGGTCGCCCAGCGGCCCTGGCCGGAGGCGTCATTCATCGCCCAACCACCGCGTCAGGGCGTCGCGCAGGGCGATGGCCTCTTCCTCGGCAAATGTCAGCACGCACGCACCGGCGAGGTGCGGATCTATCTCGATTCTCCCGTTGCGTTTGATCACGAGAACGTTGACGTAACCCACCGGGCCTGTATGCACCTTGCAGGTCGCGTGGATTACCGCCCGGTTGCGATCGGTTGGTGGTGTTGTCACGTTGATACGCCCCCGTTAGTCACGGGTGACGACTGTGCATGATCGACGGCGGCTGGTGTATCAACAGTGATACGGCAACCGATCACCACCCGGTTGGGCTACACCGGTAGACCCGCGCGGTAGGCCATTCGCCGGAGCACGCGCCCGGCGGGTGACTCTCGATCCGAGCGGGTCAACAGCCCGGCGAGTGCCTCACGGACGAACGGGTCGCGGTGTACGTGATGCGGTGAAATCTTCTCGGCCTTGCGAAACGCCAGCACTGCGTCATCACTGCTGCGCCGTCGCACCCGCGATAGCGCGATGCCGTAGTTAACCCAATAGTCCGCCTCACGGGAGCGGTCGGCGTACACCTCTGGCCGCAGGTTTTCGGCGGTGCGCACAACCAGTTCGTGATCACCAACCTCCCTGGCCGCCGCCATGTGCCACTGCCCGACCGCATACTCGCCGAACCCCAGCCAGTAGGCGTTAGCGCCTTCCTCGGTGCGGGCCGCCAGGTCGGCAGCCATCTCCAGCGGTGCGTTCATGTCACCGCGCCGCGATGCCGCCGAGGCCAGGAATGACTGGCACAGCGCTAGCGTCCCGGCGAGCTGCATGGACTCGGGGGTGTTGATCGGCACGTTCATCACCGCGTCGAGTTCGGCTTGCGCCAGCTCGAACTGCCCCCCGGTGGCCATCACGTACACACTCCCGTACGTGGCCAAACCCAGCGCGGTCGGTGTGTCACGTTCTTGGGCTGCCCGCAGCGCCAGCAGGGACGCTTGCGAACGCAAGTCCAGCGAAGCACCCGCAACGCGCAACCACCCCACAGTGGCACCTGCGTGCAGCAGCACCGCCAAGTCAAGCAGTTCAGCGACGTCGTGACCGGCGGTGATGCTGGTATGCAGGTCGCGAATCAGGCCCGGCAAGGCGACGCCGACCTGAGCGGCCGACTGACAGCCATAGTGGGCGTCCAGCGTCGCCGCCACCCGTTCCCGCAGCATTTCGACGGGCAGCACCAGCCCAGCGGGTCGGTCGCGGCTGACTGCCGTTACCGCGTTGCGTAGCGCATCGATCGCAGAGTCGGTGCCCCCGTTGGCCGGTGCCGGTACCGGAAGCCTGACCAGTTCGCTCGGAGCGATCTGAAGTGCGTTGGCTAAGGCCACGATCTCCGAAAGGCTATCCAGGGCGTACAAGCCCCGCTCAATACGCGATAGCCGCATTGGATCCATCCCGGCCAGCCCGGCGGTCACCCGCAGCGACTTGCCCCGGGCCTCGCGGATCATGCGAACGCGCGCACCGATCGACCGCGCGTCGTCAGTGTCCACGACAGCACCTCTCCTCGCCGAACCCCTCGCCGATGCCCCGTGGCCGTCGCCCCAGGGCGGAATACCTCGGTGAGGGAGATAAGTCCAGGCTACTGGCCATCCTCGCGGCTCTGCCGGGTGTGGCGTGGATGATCCAACCGCGGTGATGTTCCCCATCGCTAGAGAGCTTCCTCAGACGGTCGTCGTTGGCGACTGCCAGTCGATCGGCTCGACACGCTCCCCCTTGCGGCGTCGGCCAGCGCCTCGGCGCACTGCTGCACCGCATGAACAGCCAGTGCCGGCAGCCCGCAGGCCACCGCCGCGCCGCGGTAGTCCGCCAGCACATGGCGGGCGTGGCGAGTTAGCGAAAACGTCCATCGCCCGCCGCCAACCCACTCGATCGGTAGTGCAATCCCATCCAAGGACGCATCTCGCTCTGGGTAATCGGATGAACAGGCAGAGAGAGACACCACAGACATGTGCACTCATAGCTGGATCCTGGCGGCTAACGGCAAAGCTCCCACGGTCCAGGCCGTGCCACTCGTCGCCGTAGCAGCGCTCGGACACCCTTTGTTCGGCGACTTCCGACTGGACGTCACCGCCTCCCTGCTCCTCGGCAGCATCCCCGGCGTCGTCCTCGGCGCGCTTGTCTCCTCGCGGGCGCCAGCTGGGCTGATCCGCAGGGCGTTGGCCTGGTCCTGCTCGCCTCCGGACTCAAGCTCCTCGGCGTCGCCACCACTGTTACCACAGTGGTGCTGGTGGCCTGCATCATCCTGGGTCCACTCGCCTGGATGGGCGCTCGCCGGCGACATGGCCTGCCGGCACTGCGACATCAGGCAAGAGCCGTGTTCATCGCCCCGAGCTCGGTGCGGAAGCCACGGAAGAGTGAGTCAGTGCCTGAACCGAGCGCTACCCCGATGAGCTCCATGAGCGAGCGCAGCGGCTGGTCGGCCCGCAAGGAAGTGGCGTGCCGCTCACGAGCGAGCGCGGCGCCCTACGCCGCGGACTTCGAAGCCGACCCGGCGAAGGATGTCGGCGTCGAGCAGGTTGCGGGTGTCGACCACGATGCGGCGCTCGACCAATTCGGCTAGCTGGCCCCAGTCCAGTACCCGGAACTCGGGCCATTCAGTGAGTACCACCAGGGCGGCTGCGCCGGACGCGACCTTGACCGGATCGTCGGTGACCTGCAGGTCGTCGGTCATACCAGGCACCGCGGCGGGCACCCCAGGGTCGTAGCCGATCAGCTCGGCACCCTCAGCAGCCAGCAGCCTCGCCACCGTCAACGCAGGGGAGTCACGCAAGTCGTCGGTACCGGCCTTGAAGGTCAGCCCGAGCAGCCCGATCCGCTGCCCGGCCAGTGACCCGCCGACGGCGTCGCGGACCTTGTCGACCATCCGGTGGTGCTGGCGGGTGTTGGTGTCCAGGCTGGCCTGTAGGAGCCCGAAGTCGAAGTCCACTGCGGTGCAGACCTGCAGTAGCGCATGGGTGTCCTTGGGCAGGCAGGATCCGCCCCAGCCCGGGCCCGGCTGCAGGAACGCCTGGCCGATCCGCCGGTCGTAGCCGATGCCCTCGGTGACGTCCAGCACATCGGCCCCGAACCGCTCGCACAGCTCGGCGACGGCGTTGACATAGGACAGTTTCATCGCGAGGAAGCAGTTCGCCGCATACTTGACCATCTCTGCGCTCGCCGCATCCGTGAGCACTGTCGGCGCGCCAAGCCGGGCATACAGCGCGGCGACCCGCTCAGCGGCATCCTGCGCATCGCAGCCCACCACGATGCGGTCGGGGTTGAGGAAGTCCTCCACCGCCGAGCCCTCCCGCAGGAACTCCGGATTGCTGACCACCGCCACGTCCGGGCGGTCCAGCAGCTGCGCGGTGCGCGCCGCGGTGCCTACCGGCACGGTCGACTTGTTGACCACCACGCAGCCTGGCGGCAACAGTTCGCGGACCTCGGCGGCCACCGACTCCACCGCCGACAGATCCGCCGCGCCGCCCGAACCCATCGGAGTCTGCACGCACAGAAACACCACCTCAGCTACGTCAGCTCCGTTACCCACCGCAGCGGCGGCGCCCACCACGAACTGCAGCCGCCCAGCGGCCAGCCCCTCCGCTACCAGCTCGGGCAGCCCCGGTTCCAGGATTGAAACCTGGCCACCTGACAGCCGGGCTACCTTGGCCTCGTCCACATCGGCACACACCACCCGATGTCCCAACGACGCCAGGCACGCCCCAGTGGTCAGGCCCACATATCCGGAGCCGATCACCGCGATCCGCCGCACGAACATGCGCTCTCCCCTCACGCTGCGTTGACGCTCTCATGGTGGCACACCGCAACCGGGATGCTCGGGCAGCGCGCGGCGACCGGATCAGAGATCGCCGGCGTAGGGTACGTCGTACACCCGCGCAGAGCTCATCCACACTCGCAGCGCGCACGTGGCGTGCACGTCGTCGGAGTTGTAGGTGAGCAACCGTTCGCGCTGCGCCGGTTCCGGCTCACCGCCACCCAGCCCGACAGCGTCCCGATACCAGCGCATCGAGTTCTCCCCGCTGGCTTCGGGATCGTGCCAGGAGAAGCCGGCCGCCGGGGCGATCGTCTTGAGCCCTTTGCCGTGCGCGCACAGGAACTCCGTGCTGACCAGCCCGTACAGATCCACCCACTGGCCAGAGGAGATGAACTCCTGCACCTCGGTGACTGTCGGGATCCCGGAGGCGCCGGCGAAGCGCTCCGCGGAGGACAGCATCCAGCGGTTCTCGGCTTGCTCGTTGTAGCAGTAGGCGTGGAAGCTCAAGCCGCGCAGCGCGGCCCGGCTGCGGACGTCGGCCAGCCAGCGCCAGAAGGCGGCAAAGGATCGCGCCTCGTCTTGGGTAGGCACTGGCTCCCAGGTGGCGAAAGCACGGTAGCCGCTGGGCACCCCGATGTCGGAGCCGGACAGCAGGCATCCCCACAGGTAGGCCCCGGCCTCGTCGAAACTCTCCATGTCCACGTCGACTTCGACGTCAGCGCGTGGCACGGCGACGTGTTGATTGCGCCGCACCAGGGTGAGATCTCGCTGCCAGGCGCGGGCCAGCAGCACCGCGTCGCGCAAGGACATCCCGACCATCGGCACCGGCGGCTCGCCTGCAGGGTCTAGCGCCGCGAGAGCGTCTATGGTGAACACCCCCGCCGCCCGCAGTGCCACCGTGTCCTCGCCACGCAGCACCATGCTGACGTCTCGGGATGTCCGCAAAGCCGGACCGCAGGTCGGCCACCACGGGCATGAGCGGCATTCAGTGACCCGGGACGGCAGGGCCAGCGGCTGCACTTCGGTGGCCGCAGCGCGCGCCACGGCCAGCCGATCGGCGAAC
>JBGSWT010000020.1:0-2052 GCA_041751815.1 Pseudonocardiaceae bacterium | reverse complement strand
ATCGTGGTGCCATGGCGGGCTAAGTCGGCGACGCTATGTCCGGCGGGCATCGACCCCGCCGTCCGGCCGCCGCCAAGTCGGGTGAGTATCGCGCTCTGCGCCACTCCCGGCACGGTGAGCTCAACCCCCGCACTAGCCGCGGCGGCGGCGAGCGCGCCCACCCCGGGCACGATCTCGAAGGCTCGCTCGTGCCCGGCGCACCACGCGATCTGCTCGGTCAGCGCGGAGTACATCGAGACGTCCCCGGAATGCAGCCGCACGATCGCCGCATCAGGGTGCGCCTCGTACACCGCGAATATGTCCTCCAGCGTCATCCCTGCCGAGTCGCGCAGCTCGACGCCTTCGTGGCAGTGCTCGAGTACTGCCACAGGCACCAGGGAGGATGCCCAGACCACCAGGTCAGCGGTCGCGAGCCGCTGTGCCCCACGTAGGGTGATCAGGTCTGCCGCGCCGGGTCCGGCGCCCACGAACGAGATCAGCCCCGTGGCCGGTCGCATCAGGCCATCCCATCTCCCGGGGACCCATCGCCCGAGAACACCGCCCCATATCGGGTGGCCCATCCTCCTGGTCCGGCAGAGTCTCCTAGTCCAGCAGAGTCTCCTAGTCCAGCAGAGTATTGTCCTGCGGCCGGTCGGCGGCCAGACTCAGGCACGCGATCCGGGCACCCGCCTCGCCCGCCTCTCCCGGGCCGGTAGCGGTCTGCTCCGCCTCGTGCACCACGACCGACGCAGGTCCCCGGTCAGTGAAGACGAAGGGCACCGTGACGCGCGTCGTGCCGGAGCCGGCAGCATCAGTGCGCAGGTCCAGCCAGACTTCGTTGTTCGGGTTGGCGTATTCGGGGTTGGTCGATGGTTGTGTCGGCGTGGCGGCGGGATCGACGCGGTTTTGGTAATGCCCACCAGCGAACTGGGGGTTGGCGTTACACAGGTTCTCGTGCGTGTGCACCGCGTAACCCCGGTTGGGCTGCAGTCCGTTGACGCTGAACTCCACGTTGGTGGACGTTCCCGACGGGATCATGCTGATCGCCAATCGTGCGCCGGGCGGCGCCAATTCGGGGTTGTACGTCATGGCGTTGGAGTCGGGATTGGGTTCGGTGAGCGCACCCTGGCCCCGCAGGGTGATAGCGCTTTGTGCGGGCAGGGTCAGCCCCTGATACCCGCAGGCCATCGGCCCGACGGCGACGGCCGCGGTGGCCATTGCGAGTGCGAGCCGTCGATACATCGGTCGACGTCCGGTTACTGGCTGCTTACAGGGTTCCACTCTCGAATACCCTGTGTGATATTGATCGATCCAAGAATGTCCCCTCATGGATGTATATTGCCCGACCTGTATGCGCTTTGCGACCCCTAACTACCCGTCTGGGTCGGTTTCCATGGCAAGCACGAAGTTCAGCACGTAGCGCAGCGCCAGTTCTCGGCGGTCGGCCGGGTGCGGCGCCCAGGCGAGGGCATCCTCCGCGTAGCGCAGCAAGTGTTCCTCGTTGAGTCTCGACATGATCAGTTCAGCGAGCTCAGGTCCGTCGAGATCGGGACGCAGGCGGCGGGCGAGCACATACTGGGTGGCCAGTTCATCATCGTGATCTTCGACGCTCATCTGCGGTCTCCGTTCGGCCCTGCACCTAGTGTGGCGACAATCTGCTGAGGGCAGAGAGGGGACGACGTGACGCGGGCACAACACCCGATCGAGGTCGAGTCATACCGGATCCTGCGGTCGCTAGTGAACACCGAGGTACTCCCGCCGCGCACTCGCGCGGTGATCGAGCGGGTGATCCACACCAGTGCGGACCTCGACTATGCCACGGACCTGGTGTACGACGAGGAAGCGCTGCGTGCCGGACAACAGGCGCTGGCTGCAGGGATGCCGCTGGTGGTCGATGTCCGGATGCTCGCTGCCGGGATCACGTCGCGGCAGTGTGTGGTCGCGCTGGACTTGGCCGGTGACCCGCCCGAGGGGTTGACCCGGTCCGCCGCGGGGATCCGGGTGGCCGCGGCTGAGTACTCCGTGGGGGCGGTGTGGGCGGTGGGCAACGCGCCGACGGCGCTGCGCGAACTG
>JBGSWT010000019.1:0-15276 GCA_041751815.1 Pseudonocardiaceae bacterium | reverse complement strand
GGGCCTCCGCCGGGTCGTCGGGCAACTCGCCGAGACCAGCTTGCGCTGCAGGTGGGAGCACCACGATTTCCTGGGCCAACGCGCAGCCGGCGACTGCATCGGGCCATTCGATACCGGCCAGCGCGGCGTCCAGTTCGCCCTCGGGCAGGGCTTCCTGAGCCACTGGGGTCAGCGCGGTGTCAGCGTCGAGATGATCGGCTAATTCAGGCTGACTGGCCAGCAGGGTCGGGGTTACGACCAAGGCGAACAGTTGCGGCTGCTGGTCCCACCCGGCGGCCGCAACGAATTCCTCGACCTCCCGCACGGTGGCTGCCAAGGCGTTGGACCGGGAGGGGTGCGGCTTCGGCTCGCTCACCCGCCCATGGTCGCACCGAGGTTGGACACGGACCGCAGCGGTGCGGCCACCGGAATCGGAACCACACGGCACTCCGTAGAGTTGGACAGGAAGGACTCAACCCGGCGTAGGGAGCGCAACGCTGCGACGAGGGGGGTCCGCACTGCACTGCATCGCCGTCGTCGGAGGAGCGTGTCCTGTGGCCAATCGGCCTCCCGTCGGAGTTCCCACCCTCTCCCGACGTGCCAGGATTCTGATTGCCGTCGGCGCTGTTGCGCTAGCGGTACTGATCGTCGGATCGCGGCTGGTCGATACCTACGTGGACTGGTTGTGGTTCGGCGAGGTGGGCTTCCGCTCGGTGTTCTCCACCGTCCTGGTCACCCGGATCGTGCAGTTCCTCGTCGTCGGGCTGGTGGTCGGCGGGTTGCTTGCGCTGAACATTGTGCTCGCTTACCGCTCCCGCCCGGTGTTCGTGCCGGTGGCGGGACCTGATGATCCGGTGGCGCGGTATCGCACCGCGATCGTTGCGCGGTTGCGGGTGATCGGTATCGGCGTGCCGGCATTGGTCGGCCTACTCGCCGGCCTGTCTGCGCTGGGCGACTGGCAGGTCGTCCAGATGTTCTTGAACGGCACCAGTTTCGGCGTGACCGATCCCCACTTCAACAACGACGTCGGCTTCTATGCCTTCGAGCTGCCCTTCTACCGGAGGATGCTGGCCTGGGCATTCGTGGCTGTGGTGCTCTCCTTCCTCGGGGCGCTGGTCACCCACTACTTGTTCGGCGGGCTGAGGCTGGCCGGCCGTGGCGGGCAACTGTCCGGCCCGGCCCGGGTCCAGCTTGCGTTGCTGGCCGGTGTCTTCGTACTGCTCAAGGCAGTGGCCTACTACCTCGACCGCTACGGCCTGCTGTTCTCCGACCGCAATCCGCTGTTCACCGGGGCCAGCTACACCGACCTCAACGCGGTGCTGCCCGCCAAACTCATCCTGATGAGCATCGCGGTGATCTGTGCCGTGGCTTTCTTCGCCGGCGCGATATTGCGCAACCTGCAGCTGCCGGCGATCGCCATCGCGCTGCTGGTGCTCTCCAGCATCCTGGTGGGTGCGGCGTGGCCGGCGGTGCTCGAGCAGTTCGTGGTGCGCCCGAACGCCAACGAGCGCGAGGCGCCGTCCATCGAACGCAACATCGCCGCGACTCGAGAGGCTTACGGCATCACCAACCAGCAGGTCACATACTCCCAATACTCCGGGCGTAGTGAAGCCTCGCCTGCGGACGTGCGGACCGACACCGCCACGATCCCGAATATCCGGCTGCTTGACCCCAATGTGCTGTCGCAGACCTTCACCCAGCTGCAGCAGCGGGAAAACTTCTACGGTTTCCCGGAAAAGCTTGACGTTGACCGTTACAACGTCGGGGGTGAGACGCAGGACTACATCGTGGCCGTGCGGGAGCTCGAATCCGCTTCGCTGGCTGCGAACCAGCGCAACTGGATCAACCAGCACCTGACTTTCACCCATGGCAACGGCTTCGTCGCCGCCCCGGCCAATACCGTGAACTCGGCGCTGAACGACGCCGGCTCGGGGGACGGCGGCTATCCGGTCTTCACCGTGTCGGACACCTCGCGGCAGGGCGACATCCCCGTGCAGCAGCCTCGGGTCTACTTCGGCGAGTTGATCGACGACTACGTGATCGTCGGAGGAGACCCCGGTGCTCGCGCCCGAGAGTTCGATGGCCGTCCGGAGAACTACACCTACGAAGGCAAGGGCGGGGTCCCGATCGGAGGCTGGGCCAACCGGTTGCTGTTCGCCGCGTACCACGGTGAACGCAACATCCTGTTCAACCAGGCGATCGGCAGCGACTCAAGGATCATCTACAACCAGCACCCGAGGGATCGAGTGCTCAAGGTCGCGCCATGGCTCACCGTCGATGGCGACCCCTATCCTGCCGTGATCGACGGTCGAATTCAGTGGATTCTGGACGGTTACACGACCCTGGACAATTTCCCGTACGCGCAGCGGACGGTACTGGGCAGGGCGACCGCCGACTCCCTGTCCGGGGTGTCCCGCCTGCCGAACGACGAGATCAGCTACATCCGTAATTCGGTCAAGGCCACCGTGGACGCCTACGACGGCACCGTGACGCTGTATGCGGTGGATGAGAGCGATCCGGTACTGCGAACCTGGATGAACGTGTTTCCGGGTACCGTGCAGCCCAGCAGCGCGATCGCCACTGAGTTGCGGGAGCATTTCCGCTACCCGCAGGACTTGTTCAAGGTGCAGCGCGAGATGCTGACCCGCTACCACGTCAATGAACCGGCGGTGTTCTTCACCAACGATGACTTCTGGAATGTGCCTACTGACCCGACGCAGAACCAGCAAGACGTCGACCAGCCGCCATATTACGTACTGGCCGGACCACCGAACGGGCAAGGGCCGGCGGAGTTCCAGCTCACCAGCGCGCTGGTCAGTCTGCGCCGGCCATTCCTGGCGTCCTACATCTCGGTGGGGTCAGACCCGGGCAACTACGGCAAGATCCGGGTGCTTGAGTTGCCCGGCGAATCTCAGACGCTGGGTCCGGAGCAGGTGCAGAACCGTTTCGTGTCCTCCGCGGAGGTCAGTCGGGAACTCAACCTGCTGCGGCAGTCGGAGACGGATGTCCGCTACGGCAACCTACTCACTCTGCCGGTCGGCGGTGGGTTGCTCTACGTGGAGCCCGTCTATATCGAGCGAGCCAATCAGCAGGCGGCGTTCCCGCAACTGAACCGCGTACTGGTGGCCTATGGCGACCGGATCGGGTACGCCGCGACCCTGCGCGAGGCGCTCAATCAAGTCTTCGGCGCCGGTGCCGGGGATGCGACTGCCTCGCCCGACCAGCAGGCCACCGTCCCCGGTCAGGTCTCGACGCCGCCTCCGGCGGCGGCAGGTGGGACCGTCAGCTCAGAGATGAACCAGGCGGTCGCCGACATCTCTGATGCGCTCAACCGCTTGCGCCAGGCGCAGGGAGCGGGTGATTTCACCGCACAGGGCAGGGCGCTGGCCGACCTCGACGCCGCGACGAAGCGGTTCGACACGGCCTCGGCGGCATCTGGTGACTCGGCCGCTTCAGAGCCCCCGGCTGATTCCGCGCCCTCGGCTGATCCCGCGCCCGGTGGTGGTGGCTGAGTGCTGACCAGGCGATTTGCCTCGCTGGAGCCGCCCGCGTAGGGTTGCGTCACCAACGCGGGGTGGAGCAGCTCGGTAGCTCGCTGGGCTCATAACCCAGAGGTCGCAGGTTCGAATCCTGCCCCCGCTACCAGGTAAAACGGCCCCCGGAGTATCTTCCCGGGGGCCGTTTCCTATGTACTCGTAGCAAGAACAGTAGTAACAGCCCGGTCAACAAGTCTCGGGTGCGGTGTCCTCCGAACCGCGGATGGGCTCTTCGATGAGGTGGGCGGACCGGCGCCGGTCATCCAGTGCCGCGAGGATGCCCTCGGCTCGCTGGCGGGCTCCTTCCTCGAAGTCGCCGTGTGTCAGCGCGTAGAGCCGATCGGTTTCCACCGCAGTGAGGATGTGCTCGGCCGCGACCTCCGCTTCCATGGGATCGGCGACCATACGCTGGAGGCTCGCCCGCAGCTGTTCCATCGACAGGTGCGCCGGAAGATGTTCGGCCAACACATCGTCATCGGCCTCAGCTAGGGTGAACAGGTCCTCGGCCATCGGCGTGCGCACGAGGCCCGGACAGGCCACGGTCACCCCGATCGGCAGCCCCATCGCTTCCAGCTCTGCGCGCAACGTCTCGGAGATCGCGACCACCGCGTGCTTGCTGGCACAGTAGATGCCCACGAACGGCACCGCCGCCAGCCCGGCCAACGAGGCGATGTTCACCACGTGTCCGGCGCCGGCCCTGGCCAGATGCGGCACGAACGCCTGGATCCCATGCACCACGCCGAGCAGGTTCACCGCCAGTACGCGCTGCCAATCCTTCGGGTCCGTCTGCCACAGCGGCTGGCCGCCGCCGATACCGGCGTTGTTGACGATCATGTCTACCCGGCCGAAGTGCTCAATGGTGCGGGAGGCCAGCGTGTGGACAGCTGCCGCGTCGCTGACGTCGGTGATCACCGGAAGCACTCGTCTGCCGCTGGCGGTGAATGCCTCGACTGTGGTCTGCAGCCGCTCCGTCGCGGTGTCCGCCAGGACGACGGACACACCGCGGTCGAGGAACCCAGCAGCCAGGGCACAACCCAGTCCTTGCGCCGCCCCGGTCACGACCGCGACCTGACCTCTTTCGATGATCACGTAATTTCCCTTCTTCGTTGCGGTTATTCGCCTGGTCACCTCCACCGGGCAGCCGCCGTGCCGGGCGCGCGGGCGAACAACCGGCGGATGGGCACAAGATCCCCGCTTTTCGTCCCTTGCCCTAGATGATCTATTCCAAGGGGTCGGTCAGTGGTCGTAGGCCAGCAGCGACCGTTTGATGGGCTGGCCGGTGTGATCGTTGTGCCAGATGGCGGTGGTCAGGGCGAGGATGCGTTGCAGGACGCGGACCAGCACACCGTTGGGGGTCTTGCCGCCGTGGTGTTCGAGGTCGAGTTGGCCCTTGTAGGTGTCGAAGATCGATTCGATGGTTTGGCGTAGGGGCTTGAACAACCGGCTACCTGCTCGGTTTGGTTCGCCTTTGCGGGCGGGTCTTAGCAGGGTCAGGCCGGCGTCGGGCAGGGTGGTTTCGAACTCGGCGCCGAAGTAGTTCTTGTCGCCGATGATGATCTGGCCGGGTCGTGGTGCGCTCAGCGTCGGGTCGGTGTGCAGGATGTCGAGCAGCACCGTGCGTTCATCGGCTTTGGCTCCGGTCAGCGCGAAGCCCACGGGTAGGCCGTGGAGGGTGGCGAGCAGGTGCAGGCGGAGGCCCCAGAAGTAGCGCGAATGGCTGGCGCAGTAGCCGTACTCGGCCCACCCTGCCAGGTCGCTGCGGTGTACGGCCTCCCGGGAGCGGGCGCATTCCACCGGGGTGGAGTCGACGACCCACACGTCGTCGGTCCACAGGCTGGTGTCGCGGGCGAGCATCCCGATCAGCCAGCTGATCGTGGCGGCCAGATTGCGCAGCCGCTTGTTGTAGCCCGACTGTTGGGGCAGGTAGGGGAACAGGTGGTGCAGGCCAGCGGTGGTGAACCGGAGCCAGCGGGACTCGCTGGTGAACCCCAGCAGGGCCTGCATCACCGCCAGCGTCACCAGCTCCGCATCGGAGATCTGCGGGGGTGAATCCGATCGCCGGGCGCCACGGCACGCGCTGCGGCGCTATTCGCAACAGGTCATCGATCGTGACGTAGAGTGCGGTCGCGAGGGTGTCCAGATCGGCGTACACGAGAGCCTCCGGGTTCGCCGTTGGGTAAGAACGCCGATCTTGGACACCCTTCGCGTATCACCCGATCACGACACGCCAGACCTCACCCCTTGGAATAGATCATCTAGAGATGCACAGCAGGCGTGCACATTGTGTGCACACGTGGAGACGCTGTGTGATTGAAGTGAGTGTGATGAGAAACCCGTGACTCGCTTGACAACTTTGGTGGCGGCGTAGCCGACGCGCGGGACGAGTAGCAGCTCTATCATGGTGTCGACCGGTTGCTGTAGCCGGCTGATCTGAGGACACTCTTGCAGGCGACCAGTAGGGGGTCGCCTGCACAACGCTGGTTTGACTTCTAGGTCGATCCAGAGGGGGGCTTGATGAATGTTCGCTGGGTGCGTTCGAATGCGATCCTACTAGCCTTTCTGGTGCTCGTGATGGTAGCGGTCGTTGCGCTGGCCGTTCTGGTGTTACGTCAACAGCATAGTGAGGCCGCAGGCAATGGTCAGGTTTATTTGGAGAGCGCACCTGCGGCGGGTGCCTCGTCAAGGGCGAGCATGCCTGATCCCGCTGACGTATTGACCAAGCCTGCCGCACCTTCTCGGGTGGGTACCGAGGAAACTGGGCGCGTGGTGGAGGCGCCGTCTAAGGGAAAGGCGCCGGAGTCTGGGCGTGTGGTGGAGGTGCCGTCTAAGGAGAAGGCGCCGGAGTCTGCTGATTCGTCGGGTAGGTCTGATGGGTCTTCTCGGGTGGGTGCCGGGGAGTCTGGGCGTGTGGTGAAGGCGCCGTCTAAGGAAAAGGCCCCGGAGTCTGAGCGTGTGGTGGGGGTGCCGTCTAAGGAAAGGACGCCGGAGTCTGCTGGCACGTCGGGCAAGTCCGAAAGATCGACCAACTCCAATGAATCTCCTGATCCAGACGCTGAAGGAACGGCGCTGGTGTCAGGCGACCATGATCAGGCCCGCGTTGCCGACGTGCCGACTGACGATGATCAGTTCGATCAGGGACCGTGAGGTCGCTACGTCGGGCACACACATAGCTGACATTGAATTTGCCTGGGCCTCGGTCACAGATGATCATCGTCAGCGAGCCGTCAGTGGAACTCGTGCCACGAATACGCGCGGATCGACTCGTTGTGGCCGCGCCTCAAGGCAAGAGTTATGATCTTGGTATCGGCCGCAGGTTCGGAATGAAGGACGGCACCCGGGCAGCGCGCAGGGCCACCGGAACCTGGACGGCTGGGGCGTGGCCCAGGCGTGCCCGGCGTGGACAATGTGGCCTCTGCCGACCTCCCCAGCGCGGACCACCGGCACCCTGAGGGCAGGAAGGCGAGTATCGCTCTCTGTGACGATCCTCGGGTGGCCGTAATTTGAGCGGGCCGTAGCGAAAACGGTAGTACGGACGCTGTGGGTAACGATTGGGGCCCGCTGGACGAGGGGGGCGCCATGGATTGTCGGCGCTAGCCAGGCAGGACGGCACAGGATCTGATAGAGGCGTGGGACGGGTACCATTTCGCCTCATAACCCAGAGGGCGCAGTTCGAATCCTGCCCCCGCTACCATGCAAAGGGCTCCGAGAGATTCTCTCGGAGCCCTTTGCATGGGCTGGTGGCCAGGTTCGTGACCAAGCGACGCGCGGCCACGATGTGCGCGAGTGCCTCTTCCGGCATCTACGCCAGCAGCATCCCGGCCCCGACACGCCCGTGCAGGCCACCGTGTACTCGAAGGATTTCGACTATGCGGCACTGGTGGTTGCCGACCGCCACCACGATCATGCGCTCGACCTGCGCCAGAGTGATGCCAGGTCTTCATCGGGTCGGATGTCCTTGATGTGGGGATGACGCTGGTGCTGCACAGCCGGGCAGCAAAACTCAGCGCGCGCCGACCGTTCTGCGGGTTAAGATATTCACCACTGCCCAGCCGCTACCGGGCAGTGGGTGAAGTCTAAACCTAAGATCCGGCTAACACTGCGGCGGCTGAGCTCGACGAAGTGGCAGACGAGGTGACGAACGGTGCCCGCCCGAAGGAGAGACGGTGATGGCACAGGATGTTGATGTACGACGGCAGGAGCTGCTGAGACGGATCCGAACGCACCAGGCGAGCATCAACACGTACGTGCGGAAAAGTCAAAGTCGTCGTGATCTGGTGGCTAACGTCAGTATCATCAGCAGTGCTATCGCAGCGGCTCTAGTGGTGGGTCCCACCGTGGGTGGTGCAACGTTCGCAGAGACTGTGCAAAAGGGCCTGGGCTTCGATAAAAGTTCGAGTGTCTGGCGCTTGCTGTGCTTCGCCAGCTTGATCGTGAACCTCGTGGCGGCGATTTCTGCCAACCTGAACAAGTCTAATGATCCCACTGAACGTATCAACATAGCAGAGGCGTGCAATGCAGCGTTGGAAGGACTGCGCGCAAAGGTTGAGTTCGGCAATATGTCGGTCAATACAGCTGTCGGCGAATACGGGCAAATTGTTGTTAAAGCACTTTTCGTCCCAGGAAATTTGGCTGATGTCGATTCTCAAGACGGGGCAAGCGCACCACCGCCTTCCCGATACCGCAGCGCGGAAGTCGTCATGCCTGGCATGGCCATCGTGTTCGGCTCCATCATCGTGGTCATGACGGTGATTGGGCTGCTCCTGGGGCAGGGGGAGGGAGCTGCCGCGGACTCTCCCCGCTTGGTGCTGTCATCCTCCCAGGTCAAGGTTGGCGATACCTACTCAATCACCGCCTCGGGGTTCTCGCCCGGGGAGGACGTGAGGTTTTCCTGGGCCGGCCCGACCAGCGGCACCATTGGGGTCTTCCGCGCCAACACCGATGGCAGCACGACACACGGCGGAATCCTGGAGAAGGACCCTCCAGGGGCCTACGCCATCACCGCCATCGGGCTGACATCGGGGCGTATCGTTTCGAGTCAGTTGGTCGTCCAGCCCGGCAACTGAGGCCGAACATCGGCTGAGACTGGCGCTATCGCCAGTGGTGGGGCTTACAGCGGACGATAACGTCTTCGTCCTGTATGAAGGTACGAGCTGCAAACCGGCGAGCGACACCATAACACCGAGGTGCTGACCGTGCGGGAGGAAAAGGTCACCGAGACGCAGGTCTTTTTCGGCGGCCGAGTTCCGGGACGTGAGCCCATCACTCCGTCGGAGATACACCGGTCCAGAATGCGCCGTCTTTGGCCGGAACAGCTCGTTGTGGTCGAATACGCGGCCGGTTGTCGTATTCGAGGTCCGAGAGCAGAGCCCTGAGTCGCTGGTCAGAGGTTGGAGCGCGTCCGATCGAGTTCTGCTTAATCTCAACCAGCAGGGCGCGTGGTTGACGCCGTTGCAGTGACCCGCGCATACCACGCAGCACCGCTGCTTCGCAGCCCTCCACGTCGATCTTCACGATGTTGAGCTGGGTAAGGTGGTTGGCGGCGGCCCACTCATCAAAGGTGGTGACTGGTGTGACGGCGACGAGCGGGCCGGTGCCAAACGCCGACCGCACTCCCGCGTCGGCCGGGTCGTAGCGGTCATCGGTGAACAGCGCCATCTCGCCCGGGGCGTCGCCGAGGGCACTTTCAACCACCGTGATATCGAGCCCATTGTGTCCCGCTCCGGCGCGGAGCTTCGCCGCGGAGTCGGGCGTCGGCTCAAACGCAAGCACCCGCCCGCCGCCGTGCGCCTGCAACTGCCGGGCCGCGGCCAGTGCATGTACTCCCCGATGTGTGCACCGACGTCCAGCAGGACGTCACCGTGGCGCAGCTCCTCGGCTAGGAAGCGGGGACAGCGCAGGTTCGTAGGTCCCGGTGTAGAACACCAAGGCCTGCAGATTGTCCCGCAGGTCCAGGTCGAGCACCATGCCGCGGCGACGGGCCCGCACCACGGGAGCCACCGCCGACCACTGGGCAGGGATCTTTACCAGCTCAGGGTTGGCGTGCTGCTGTCGCCGCGACACGCGCCGAGCCGTCTTCTGGTAACTGTGCGCGCTCAGGCGCGCTCCCAGGCGAAGCGCGACCGAAACCGCCCAACGCGCGGGCCGGACACGGACAGTCGAGCCGCCCACCATCGCCGTTCGCCATAACCGCATCTCCATCGGACCTTCGGCGTACCCGGCCACTGGCGTCGGCTCCCGCTCGTTCATCCGGCATCCGCTTCACCTGCCGGCAGTCGCATAGCTGCTCACCGCCACGGCCGTTCCGCGTCCCATCATGTCCGTGTTACAGCAGCATGACCAGCGGTTAGTGCGTCCGTGCCGGTGGCGGGATGAGACTTCTCCCGGTTCGACCGGTCGGCCGCCGAGAAGCTTTGCTCGGGGGTTACGGAGGGAAGGGCAGCTAATGAAGGAGATGCATCGGTGCCGGCAAGTCACGACATCCCCCCGAACAGGCCACGGCGGAACGGACTCACCCCTCGACGCACAGCAGTACGCTCCACGCATCCGGCCCTACAAAAAGACCCGTACGTGTATGTGTTTCTGTACTTTGCGTAACGGGCGCGAGGCGGTAGCGTCGATCTCGACCGCGTACGGTGGGTGACGTTCCCTCCCACCCCAAGGTCCGGCCCGGATGGTTGGTGTACTCGCGTCTACACGTCACCACCCAGACTGCGGCCGTCCACTGCCCGCGGGCGGAGCCAGAGCTTGTACAGATGGAAGGACTGCTCGTAACGCCCCCGCCGGCCGGGCGTGATCGACGGGTTAGCAGCTCGCGCGTCGGTCGCCGGACCCCGATGGCGTTCGCTATGCAGGAGGGAGTCGAATGATCCAGCTTGAGGACGTCACCAAGATCTACCGGATGGGTTCGGTCGAGGTGAGGGCACTCTACGGTGTCGACCTGTCCATAGACGACGGTGACCTGGTCGCGATCATGGGCCCGTCCGGATCGGGCAAGACCACACTCATGAACATCCTGGGCTGCCTGGATATCCCCACCAGCGGGCGTTACCTGCTCGACGGCACCGATGTCAGCACTCTCAGCGACAATCGGCTGGCCAAGATTCGCAGCCGCAAGATCGGATTCGTGTTCCAGTCGTTCAACCTCATCCCGCGCACGAGCGCGATCCGTAACGTCGAGCTGCCTTTGGTCTACGCGGGAGCGCACGATCGACGCGCCAGAGCCCGGTCGGTCCTGGAACAGGTCGGGCTGGGCGAGCGCGAAAAGCACATGCCCAACGAGCTTTCCGGCGGCCAGCAGCAGCGGGTGGCGATCGCGCGGGCGTTGATCAACGATCCCACGATGCTGCTTGCCGATGAGCCCACGGGCAATCTCGACACCGCCTCCAGCGTCGACATCTTGAAGTTGCTCGGCGCGCTGAACGATGCCGGCCGCACGGTTGTGATCATCACTCACGAAGAGGAGATCGCCCGGTTCGCCAAGCGGGTCGTGCGGCTGCGTGACGGGCGCATCGAGAGCGATCAGGTACAACGGAACCGGTCGGAGGTCAGCGCGTGAATCTGCGGGAGGCGTTGCGCATCGCGATGCGTGGGCTGCGCGCCAACCGGTTGCGTTCCGCGCTGACCATGCTCGGCATCATCATCGGAGTCGCGGCGGTGATCCTGCTGGTCGCTCTCGGCAACGGGTTGAAGACTTCGGTCAATGCGCAACTCGAACCGCTGGCCAACCTCATCACCATCGTACCGACGGTCGGCAACGTCCCCGGCGGTGCCGCCCCGAAGGACCTGATCGACGCCGACGTCGCGGCGTTGCAGGAACCAGCACTGGCAGACCAGATCGACGCCGTGATCCCGGCCACCACCGGTAGAGCGCTGATCGAAACCGACTCCTGGAGGTTCCGGGCGAACGTCGTCGGCTCCACCGAGAGCTGGATCGAGGTGAACAACCAAGACATGGCGGCGGGGTCGTTCTTCGACGAGGCCCAGGCCCGCTCCGGCGCTAAAGTGGTCGTGCTGGGACCCAGCGTGGCGACCTATCTCTTCGGTGATGACCCCGCGGCTGCGCTGAACCAGACCGTCCGGATGAACCGCCAGACCTTCAGGGTCATCGGGGTGATGCAGTCCGTCGGGGAACCGGGCGACAGCGTCGCAGTCATGCCGCTGGACACCGCGCGCCGCTACATCTTCGGTGGCGGCGACAAGATTAACCAAATCGTCGTGCAAGCCGCCCAAGCGTCCGCAGTGCCCGCTGTCCAGGATGAGGTAATCCGCATCCTCAGCGAGCGGCACCGGATCAAGGACTCCGCCAATCGGGACTTCGAGGTCCAGTCCCTGCGCAGCAGGCTTGACTCGTTCAATCAGATCCTGCGCATCCTCACCCTGTTCACCGCCGCCGTCGCCGCGATCTCGCTGCTCGTCGGCGCTATCGGAGTCCTGAACATCATGCTGGTCTCGGTCACCGAACGAACTCGGGAGATCGGAATCCGAAAAGCGATCGGCGCCACTCGGCGCGCGGTCCTCGAACAGTTCCTTATCGAGTCCATCGTTCTGGCCGGCCTCGGCGGGCTTATCGGGGTTGTCGTCGGAGTCGGCCTGTCGGCGCTGGGCGCCCGCCTCGCGCCCTCCTTTGGCCCCACCTTCGAGTCTTTCGCGCCCGCCGTGACCATCCCCTCCATCGTGGTGTCGTTCGGGATCAGCCTCGCGATCGGCCTCATCGCCGGCGGTTACCCGGCCAACCGCGCCGCTCGGCTTCGGCCTATCGAAGCGCTCCGTTACCAGTGAGTCGTACGGCTCACCCGCTCCGGCGCGTAACACCCCGTAACTCAGCGCGTTCTCAGGCGTTGCACAGCGAAGAAGCCGAAGACAGGGGGGAATCTCGCTGTGACCACGATCCCAACCAGCCCGACGACGCGGTCACCAGCTCGGGCACGCACTGCTCGGATTTTGGTGGCGCTCGGGTTGGTAGCCGTGCTGGGTGCGGCGGTTGGATGCGGCAGCGAGCCCTCACCCCCGCCGACCGGACGGGTGGAGCGGGGCGCGGTCGTCACGAAGGTGTCGGCGTCAGGTTCGCTGGCTGCCATCACGGAGAAGAATCTGGGTTTCCCGAAGGGCGGGCAGCTCGACGAGGTGCTCGTCAAGGTCGGGGATCGGGTGAGCGCCGGCCAGGTCTTGGCGCGCACTGATGACTTCGAGTTTCAGCAGGCGTTGAACCAGCTGCAGGGCCAGTTGAATTCCCAGCAGGCGTTGTTCGGTAAGCTTGTCAATGCGACGACGGTTGAGGGCGCAGGCGAAACGCTCGACCAAGCGCAGGAAATCTTGTTGGCGACGCAGAGGCTGGTCGATACGCAGCTTTCTGCGGACGGCTCGGCGGTAGACCAGGCGAACCGGCAGTTGGACTTCGACACTTTCCTGTTCAACAAGGCTCAGGAACAGCTGCGTGCCGATCAGGTCTCCTGCGCCGCGACCGGGGGTATTCCCTACGCCCCGCCTTCACCCAGTAACGGCCCTGGCAATGACGGGCGACCTGACTCGTCGGTCGGGGTGGGGCCGGCTCAGGCCGAGCTGGACAACCCCGCTCGGGTAGGTCCTGCAACCGTGGGCACCACTCCGCCTGGTCCGGCTGGCAGCGCCAACGGCAACCCGGCATGTAACCGGCTCGCGCAGGATCAACAGGCGGTCATCAATGGTCGTCGTCAGGTCCTGTCGGACAAGACCGCTCTTGACGCCGCACAGCAGAAGCTGAATATCGACCGCGCGTCCGGGCAGGTCACCGTCGAGAATGCCCGCCAGAGCGTGGTCACCGCGCGGAACAACCTCGATGCTGTGCGCTCCGACCGGCCGTTCGACATCGAACAGCAGGTTGCACTGGTGGCCAGCGCTCAGGCCCAGGTCGCTGCAGCCCAGCGGGATGTGGAGAACACCGTGCTACGCGCGCCGGTCGCGGGCACCGTGTCGGTTATCAACGGCGTGCCGGGGGAGTACGTCTCGCCCAGCCAGAACACCAGTCCACTGGCGCCGGGCACCTTCGCTCCCATCCCCGGGATCGCTGGCGCGGCGAACAGCAGTACGTCTCTGGGCAATCCCTCCACCGGAGCTCAGCGCCCTGGGGGCACTCAGTTCCTGGTCCTCAGCGAAATCAACACCTTCCAGGTGGTTGTGCCGTTCGAGGAATCTGACGCCGCGAAGGTCGCCCCCAACCAGAAGGTCGACGTATCTTTCGACGCCGTGCCGGACCTCACCCGCGCCGGAACGGTGGTCGCGGTGGCCCCTGCTGGTAGCAGCATCTCCAGCGTCATCAATTACTATGTCACCGTCGTGCTGAACGAGACCGATCCGCGACTCAAGGATGGCCAGACCGCTCAAGCACGGGTCCTGACCAACCAGGTCGAGGGCGTCCTCACCGTTCCTAACTCGGCTGTTCGTAAACGAGGCGACCAAAGCTCCGTCACCATCGTTGACGCCGATGGTGTACAGCAACAGGTCAGGTTCCAAGCCGGCCTCGTCGGAGACGATCGCACCCAGGTAATCTCCGGCCTCAAAGAAGGCCAACAGGTTATCCTCCGTGAGGGCGTGTGACCGGACTACGCAAACCCTTTGCGGGCTGACCGTTACGGTTGGCCCGCAAAGGGCTCGCTTCACGTTGCGAAGCGAGCCGCGGGTGTCCCGGCCGGATTGAATACTCCCAGCTGAGCATCCGGGTTAGCGACACGCGGCTTGAAAGCCGAGATGGTCAGTCACCACGCGGGGTCGCAAATTCCTCCAAGTGGCACGATCGAGTTTTTGCCTCGGCCCATGGTGCGCGCGTGGCGATGATGGCAATGGCCGAGGTCTTGAGGACTTCGGCGGTTCCGGTCAGCAGCTCCAGAAAGTCCTCGAGGCCTGGGTTGTGACCCACCAGAACCACCGTCGACGCCTTGTGGGGGAGTTCCTGGGTGATCCTCAGAAGCTCGTCGGCCGAGGCGCCGTAGAGCCGGTCGTCGTGGCGGACTTGAGGCATCACATTCTTCAGTTGTGCGGCTGCAAGTTCCCAGGTTTGGACGGCTCGCACTGCGGGAGAGCACAATACGATATCGATCTTCGCGAACTTCCCGCGCAGCCAACGGCCGACAGCGGGGGCGTCACGGCGTCCCCGTCCGGACAGCGGCCGTTGTGCGTCGGGGATACCTTCGGGCCATGCCGATTTCGCATGCCTGAGAAGAATGAGCGTGCGTGTCACAGTTTCCCCGCTTTTCGATGGGTCCGCCCCTCGATGGTCATTCCAAGGCGAGGGTGCGCAGCACCAACCGCGCCGCGTCACCACCCGATTCTTCCCCGATCGCGAGGGCGGCCGGAACGTCGAGGTCGTTCACCAGGGCAGCGACGACGGCGTCCGATGCGGCTGCCGAGGTCCGCGCCGTCCCCGCTGCTGAGTACAGGCGGTCGAGCTGATCGGCTTCGGCATCGATGTCGTCGGCGCGGAAGTCCCAGGTCTGTTGCCAGCGCCGGTTGAGCAGCAGCAGCCGCACCGCTGCGGCGCGATGGTGTGCGAGCAGGTCCCCGACCAGGACCAGGTTGCCCGTCGACTTGGCCATCTTCGCACCGCCCACTGTCACGGTTCCGACCGGGAACTCGGTCCGCGCGAAGGGGGCGACGCCGGTCGCCGCCTCCACCATGGCGGCCTGGTAGGCATGGTGCGGGAAGCTGAGATCGGATCCACCGGCCAGGACATCGACCGCGGGGCCGAGCACGCCCAGCGCTATGGCGGCGCACTCCGCATGCCAGCCGG
>JBGSWT010000018.1:0-3749 GCA_041751815.1 Pseudonocardiaceae bacterium | reverse complement strand
CGAGGGACCTGCGCTGCAACTGCACGGCGCGGACCTGGTCCGCGCGGTGGTGGCCGACCTGCGCGCCGGGGTACCACGTGAGGTGATCGCCACCCGGTTCCACCACGGCGTCGCCGATGCGATCGTCCGGGTCTGCCAGATGCTGCGGAACTCCACCGGCGTGGGTGCCGCCGCGCTGTCCGGCGGGGTGTTCCAGAATGTGCTCTTACTCGAGCGCACGGTGGCCGGCCTGGAGCAGGCCGGATTCCGGGTCCTCACCCACTCCCGCGTGCCCCCCAACGACGGCGGGATCAGCCTCGGCCAGGTCGCCGTCGCCGCCGCATTACAGCGTTCTGGATGCAGAACGCTGTAATGCGGCCTCGGAAACCGCGTCCTGCATCCAGAACGTGGGGGAGGGGTCAGTTTCGGAGGTCGAGCACGCTTCCGTTGGGCGGGTCGCGGGTGATGAGTGCCCAGATTTGTTCAGCCACCTGCACCGGATCGGCGAGCTTGCCCTGTGCATGGAGATCGAGGAATTTCTGGCGACTCGGGAAGTCCGCTTCCGATGTCTGGCGAAGTTTGTCCTGCATGGCAGTGTCAACGGTCCCCGGTGCAATTGACAACACCCGCACGCCCCCGCGCTCGTCTTGCTCGGCGCCGACGTTGCGCACCCATTGGTCCAGCGCAGCCTTACCTGCTCCATACGACGCCCATCCCGGGTAGACGCTTCGGGCAGCGCCGGATGTGAGCATGACGAGGTGGCAGCGAGTATCGAGGGAATGGGCGGCAGCGAGGAACTGCTGACCGAGTACCTGGCCAGCGGCGCTGTTGACGAGCACGCTGCGCAGGTACGCGTCGCTGTCGACGTCGGCAGTGAAACCGATCGGCTCGATGGTGCCGGCGGCGTGGACGAACGCCACGTGCTCGCCGTCGAAGCCTTGCATTTCCCGCTGAAATGATGCACCGATCGTGGGCCATATCGACGGATCGGCCAAATCCGCCTTGACATGCTCGATGGTGGACTCCGGACGTCCCCGACTTATTCCGATCACCCGAGCGCCATCCCATGGGACGGTCTTGGCCAGCGCCTGCCCGATACCGCTGGACGCTCCAGAAATCCACACCAGAGAAGTAACCACGAGCCGACCCTATGGACTCTGGGGCCAGCGGGGTGGCGCTGCGCCCCGGTTCATCGACCACGTTGCACCGCCGAGCCGGCCCTCCTGGACCGGCTCCGGGGGACGGTGCCGGAAGGACCGCAACAGCTCGGCGGTGGCGTCGCCACCGTGGTTGAGTGCCAGGCAGGGGGAACGATAGGAACAGCGCGCGCAGACCGCAGGCTCTGGGTTGGGATAGATCTCGAGGTCAGCGCTGGTGGCGGTGCGGGCCTCGGCCGCCAGGCCCGTGCCAGCGGCTGCCAGCTCGGCGTCGCCGCGCCGGATGCGGGTACGGCGAAACGACTCAGTGCCCTCGGCATGCAAACGTTCGCCAGGGACGATCTCGCTGCGGGCATACATCCGTCGGTGACGCACCTGCTGCTGCCCTACTTGCTGCGGGACTATCGTGCCCGGCTCGCCGGCGTCGACACGGATCTCGTTGTACACCGTTCCCATGATCCGCATCCCAAGGTAGAACAGCGGCCACGCCCAGCACCACGCGATTGTTCGCTCATCCAGCTGCAGCAGGTCCTGATCGGCCCAGCCGTCTGTGACCAGCCGGTGCTGGACAACCCAGTAGGCGTCGTCGGAGTCGATGACCAGCAGGTCGATCCGGTCGCGATACCGGATCTCGTCCCTGATCGGGGTCATCAGGCCCGTTCCGGGCACCGCCGGGTCCGGAACGTTCACCTCGAAGTCGGTGTCGACCCGGATCGGGGTGAAGCGGTCCACCGCCGGCGCCCACGCCGCGTAGGCGTCCAGCAGCGCATGACCCCGGGCCAGTACCTCCCGCTGAGCCTGTTTGTCTGCGGTCTCGGATTGACCGTGCACCGACCGTTCCAAGGCCCGATGCACCAGGGGCTGCACGATGGTCCTGTCCCACTCCCACATCCCGGGGAAGTAGTACACCGCCAGCGCATCACGCAGCGCCTGATTCAGGTCGATCGGGCCTGGCCGTGAGTTCGGTTCGAAGTTCTGCCGGTTGGGCGAGCCCAGATCCCATTCCCGGCGACAGCGCTTGAACGCCACCCGGTCGGACGCGTGGATACGGTAGGCCATCGCCCCTCGACTTCAGTGCCTGTGACAACTCCGTGCCCGTGACTTAGTGCGCGTGATTAGTGCGCGTGATTAGTGCGCGTGCGGCCAAGGGTCATCCGCCGACCAGCGGCACCGATCATGGCCTCCGGCCGCCGCCTCCATCTCGGCAAGCAGGTCATCGACAAACGCTGACACGTCATGTTCATGCTGCGCCGACCACCCGCTGTAGTAAATCCACGCATCGGGCAGCGACGCATCCGGTGCTGGCGCAGGGAAAACCTCGCCCGCACCGATGCGACGCAACGTGTAGCTGTCTGCCCGGCGTTCGATGTAGACCAGCTCACCGGGTTGCGGCCAATCAGCCACGATCTCGGTGACCAGCTCACCCCTATTCAGTGAACCTCCCTGGAACGGTGTTTCAGCAAATTCGCGGCAGCGGATCGCCGACCAGCAGGTCGACGATCCGGGTACCGCCGAACCCGGTCTTGAGCAGCACCAGCCCCGGCGGATCGTCGGCGATGCGACCGACCACCGTGGCTCCGGCACCCAGCGGATGCGCCTGTAGCGCCGCCACCGCAGCGTCCGCCGCGCCAGGATCGACGATCACCACGATCCGTCCCTCGCACGCGACGTACAGCGGGTCGATGCCCAGCAGCTCGCAGGCCCCACGGACCTCCGCGCGTACCGGGACAGCCTCCTCCTCGACCACCACGGCAACGCCCGCTGCCGTGGCCACTTCGTTGAGGATGGTCGCGACGCCGCCACGGGTGGCGTCGCGCATCGCCCGGACGTCCGGACCCACCGCGTCGAGCAGCCCCCGCACCAGGCCATGCACCGGCGCGGTGTCAGAGACCAGGTCGGCCTCGAGGTCCAGCTCACCGCGCGCCAGCATGATGGTCATACCGTGGTCGCCCACCGGGCCTGAGACGATCACTGCGTCACCGGGACGGGCAGTGGCCACCCCGAGGGTCAGGTCATCGGTGAGCAACCCCACCCCGGCAGTGTTGATGTAGCAACCATCGCCCTTGCCCCGCTGCACGACCTTGGTATCGCCGGTGACGATCGAGACCCCCGCCGCCGTAGCGGCCGCGGCCATCGACGCCACGATCCGCCGCAGGTCCTCGACCGGAAAACCCTCTTCCAAGATGAACCCAGCGGACAGATGATCTGGCCGTGCCCCGGAGACGGCCAGATCGTTGACTGTGCCGTTGACTGCAAGGTCACCGATGTCGCCGCCCGGGAAGAACAGCGGCGACACCACATAGGAATCCGTGGTGAAAGCCAGCCGGGTATCCCCGGCGACCACCGTCGCGGCGTCCTCGAGCGGCTCCAGCAGGGGATTGCGGAAAGCGTCCAGGAAGACCGCCTCGATCAACGACTGGGTGGCCTTGCCGCCGGCGCCGTGCGCGAGAGTGATGAGCTTCTCGCGCACCCGGGGCCGGGCCCGCCGGGCGCGCTCGATGCGTTCCAGCACCAACTGCTCCCGGCCGGTGTGCTCAGTTCCGGCCGGAGCATGCCCAGGCTGCCCGGCGGCGGGCTCGGCAACGGCTGCCTGCGCCCTGTCCGCCCGGTGCT
>JBGSWT010000017.1:0-1695 GCA_041751815.1 Pseudonocardiaceae bacterium | reverse complement strand
CCAGGCACTCCAGATCGAGCGCCACATGCCCATCGAGGACATCGTTCACGGTCACCGGCTTGGTCATAACGCACAGCGTGGCCGCAGCTCACCCGCCAGGCCAGCCACCACCTCGGCGGTCCGAGGCGAAGCCTCTGTAGGTGGCTGGTGTCGAACGGCCTGAATCGGTCGAAACTCTGGTTTCGAAGAGTAATCATTCCAGCTCAGAGCATGTGATCATTACTACCAGGGGTGACATCTCGCGAAAAACACCAGCCTCCTAGGAGATCTCCGTGCGGCTGGCGGGCGCGGGTACCCCGCTCAACCGCACCAGCTTGGCCGAGATCCTCACCGAGGAGGGTTTCGGGCGGTTGTTGCGCCATCCCGCTGACCAGTCGAGCACCGCGATGGCCACCCCCGGCCGCGACACCCGGCTGCCCAGGACCGGCCCGCTGGACCTGTCCACCTGGCTGGCGCGGTGCGACACCACCAAGGCCGGGCTGCTGCTGTTGGTGCCCGACCTGGTCGCCTTCGACCTGCCTACCCTGGTCGTGAAAGCGGGGTATCCCGGCACCGGCGTGGTGCCGGCCACCTCGTGGCTGCTGTCGCTGCTGGCGTTGAAACTGACCCGGACCCGGCGGGTCTCCCACGTCGAGGACCTGCTGCTGACCGACCCGGCCGCAGCACTGCTGGCCGGGCTGGCCACGCTCCCGATGAAGACCGCGCTCACCGACTACTCCTATCGCACCAGCCACGACCACCACCGGGCCTTCCTCGTCGTACTGGACACGAAGATGATCGCCGAAGGGCTCGCCACCAGCGACGAGGCGATCTTCGACCTGGACTTCCACGCCATCATGGCCTGGGGCACCGACCCGCCCTGTACAAGCACCACGTGTCCACCCGCTCCCAGCGTTCCTGCTCGGTACTGACCTTCGCCTAGGACAGCGGCACCCACAACCTCGTCTACGCCAACGCCGATGTCTCCAAGGCCACCGGAGAACCGCGAGGTCATCGCCTTCTGTGACCACTGGAAACAGGCCAGCGGTACCGACCCGCACATGCTGGTCACCGACCAGAAGGTCACCACCCAGCCGGTGCTCGCCGAGCTCGACGCCCGTGGGGTCAGGTTCCTCATCCTGCGGATACGTTCACCGGCACTCCTGCGCGACATCAACGCCCTCAAGCCCACCGATACACGACGATCACCCTGGACCGACCCGGCCGCTACAACCGACCCCGAGTACACGAGTCCACCGTCGGGCTGTCGAAGTATTTCGGCATCCTGCGCCAGTTCATCGTCACCGGACTGGGCCGCGACACGCCCACCGTCATCATCACCAACGACACCGACACCACGGCACAGGCGCTCATCACCCGCTATGCCCGCCGCATGACCATCGAGCAACGCCTCGCCGAGATCATCCGAGCCTTCCACGTCGACGTGAAGTGCCCCGTTGTTCACGGACCACGACCCGAGTAGGGTCGGATCCGAACTTGGTGTCAAGTGGTGGGTGCACCACCAGCTTCTACCAGGAATTTGTTGAGGACCTCGGCTGGTTTCAGCCAGCCCAGTGAGCCTCTCCGAGTAACTGATCGCCACGGTGTGTGATCATATGTTGTGGATCATGTGGTTCGTCCGTTCTCGTGGTGGAGCAGGACCAGCGCGGCCGCGACGATCCGGCCGATCCGCCAGGGGCAGCCACGGTAGCGGCG
>JBGSWT010000016.1:0-2058 GCA_041751815.1 Pseudonocardiaceae bacterium | reverse complement strand
CTGGTCGCGGTCGCCGTGGACGGCAAGACCGTGCGCGGGGCCATCGACTCCCAGGGCAACCAGACCCACCTGCTGGCCGCGGCAACCCACGGCGAGCAACTGGTCCTGGGCCAGGTCGAGGTCGGCGCGAAGTCCAACGAGATCCCCCAGTTCGCCCCGCTGCTCGACGGTCTCACCGCAGCCGGGGTCGACCTGCGCGGGCTGGTCATCACTGCCGACGCTCTCCACACCCAACGCGGCCACGCCGAGTACCTGCACCAGGTCGGCGCCGAATTCGTGCTCACCGCCAAGGGAAACCAGCCGAGGCTTTTCGCCGCCCTCGACGCGCTGCCCTGGGCCACGACCCCGATCGCCGCCCGCGACATCGACACCAGCCACGGCCGGGTCACCACCCGCACCATCCAGGTCCTACCCGCACCCGCGGACCTACCGTTCCCCCACGTCAACCAGGTCTGGCTGATCGAACGCTACGTCACCGACACCGACGGCACACCCCACTCCGCCGTCGCCGCCCTGGGCGTAACCAGCCTGACCACCACCCGCGCCACCCCCACCGACATCGCCGCACTCGTGCGTGAGCACTGGGGCATTGAGTCGCTGCACTGGCTACGCGACACCGTCTACCGCGAGGACAACTCCACCGCCCACACCGGCTCAGGCCCCCGCGTCATGACCGCCCTACACAACCTCGCCATCGGCGCCCTACACCTACACGGCCGACGCGACATCACCGAAGCCACCCGATGGGCAACCCGCGTCATGGACCGACCATTCAAGATCCTCAAACTCACACCATGATCTTGGAACGCCCGTGGACCGCGCGGGGTCCCCTGACGGCTCGCGCATAGCGCCGCCAGCGATGTTGCCTTCCGGTTTAGCTAACGACGTCGGCACCCCGAACTCCTTGATTTCGCGGCTCAATAGCTCGGCCTGCACGTACCCCTGCCAACGCTTCGCTGCACCCTTCACCAATGGCGAGAGGAGAACCTCGGGCGTCGGAACAACCGCCAGCCGACGGCGATCGCCACCACCAGACCCGCCAGAACTTGCCAGCAACCGCTGGCGTTGGCCGGTGGCGGCAAGTCGAGGTCGTCGATGCGAAGGTTGCGCGCATCCGCGAGTTTCAGCAGGGCCGGGTCGTTGAGCGCGCCGCCACCCTCCAGCGTGCGTATTTGCTCGACCACCCGCGCGGCCTCGACGACATCGCCGCGCCGTCGTAGCAGTGGCGCGATACGCCTCAGCGCCGTTACGACAATGTCGCGTCGCGCGGCTGTGGTGTGTTAGGCTCTCGTCTCCCAGACTTCGTTGGCACCGGGCGTGTAGTCGATCCCCGTCTGGTCCTGTCGCAACCTGAGGAGATCCCCGCGAAGAATGCCGAGCGCTAGCTGTGCCGAAGCGACGCGAGCGCGCACCACCTCGGCCCGCAGGTCGCGGTCCATGCGGCGAGTGCCGGAGCACGGCGTTGCGAGCAGGGCGTCGAGCTTTGACTCGAGCACAGTGCGTGCCGACTTGATGTCGGCGATGTTCCGCTCGAGCGTCAAGGCAAGTTGCGAGGCATCGATTGGTGCCGGTATCGACAGCGCCGGGCCAAGGGGAACACCCCGACCGTCACGCGGGGGCAGCGGACAGTCTGGGAAGGTGGCATGGAAACGCTCCCGGAACTCGTCCTGCGAGTGGATGATGTTCTGCCCCTGCTTCAAGATACTCACCATGCCGGGCCGGCCGACTCCACGGCAGCGCGAAAGCGCCAGCAGATCTCGCGCGACGTTCCCCTCCAGTTCGAAGTTGTCTTCCTCGCCCGGGCAGCTCCTGCCCACGTTCGACCAAAAGTTGGCCCATCCCTCGTTGAACGCGAATCCGGCCGGGCCGATGCCGGTCGGGTGGTGGCAGAAACCGTGAAACTGGGCATACGTGTAGTTGGGCAGCCCCGCGTTTTCCGGACAGCTGTTTAATTGCTATATCATGCTGCGGACTCCCGGTTCAGGTACTCGTCGTAGGCCTCTTGCGGGGTCTGGTATCCGAGTGCCGAGTGGAGACGTTGAGTATTGTAGCGGAATT
>JBGSWT010000015.1:0-4197 GCA_041751815.1 Pseudonocardiaceae bacterium | reverse complement strand
GCAGCCGCTCCAGCACGGCATGCACCACGGTGCCGCGGACCTGCACCCGGCTCGGTGTCTCCGGCAGCCGGTCCACAGCTCGGAACCTGTACAGCAGCGGGCATTGTTTGAAATCGGCCGCCCGTGACGGTGAGAGTGCCTGGCGCCTGCGCGCGGAGGCACTGGCTGGGAGGCGGGTGATGGGCTCGGTGCCGGGTGCCACCGCCGCCGGACCGCTCGCCAGGATTTCCGTCATGGCTCGCAGAGTAGGCCAGCACCCCGACAGCCAGTGCCCCTACAGCCCAGCGCCCCTACAGCCAGGGTCGCGACGGCTCCGAGCACCCACCAGACCGGCGATCTGCCACCATAACCGCCCGTGACCCGACCCAGCGGACCGTTCCAACCCGGCGATCGGGTGCAGCTCACCGACCCGAAGGGACGCCGGCACACGGTAGAGCTGGAACCCGGCGCGCAGTTCCACACGCATCGCGGTGCGCTGGCCCACGACGATCTGATCGGGCTGCCAGAGGGCAGCGTCGTCACGTCCGCCGCGGGGACGCAGTACCTCGCGTTGCGTCCGCTGCTGCCCGACTACGTGCTCTCCATGCCGCGCGGCGCACAGGTTGTCTACCCCAAGGACGCCGCGCAGATCCTGATGTGGGGCGACATCTTCCCCGGTGCCCGAGTGCTCGAGGCCGGGGCCGGTTCGGGTGCGTTGACCTGCTCACTGCTGCGTGCGGTGGGGGAGCGCGGCAGTGTGACCTCCTACGAGGCGCGCCCGGACCACGCCGAGCATGCCAAGCGCAACGTCGAGCGATTCTTCGGGACGCCACCCCCGAACTGGCAGCTGCAAGTGGCCGACCTGGCCACCCACCCCGCCGATCAGCCGGTGGACCGCGCGGTGCTGGACATGGCCCGTCCGTGGGAGCTGCTGCCGACGGTTTCGGCTGCCCTGGTCCCCGGTGGGGTTCTCACCGTCTACGTGGCGGCCACAACCCAGCTGTCCCGAAGCACCGAGGCGCTGCGGGAGGCCGGTTGCTACACCGAACCGCAGGCCTGGGAGACCCTGCTGAGGCCCTGGCACGTGGTCGGGTTGGCGGTGCGCCCCGAGCACCGGATGGTCGCCCATACTGCGTTTCTGCTCACCGCCCGGCGGCTGGCCGAGGGCGTCGTGCCGCCCACCCCGCAACGCAGGCTCAGCCGGTCAAACCGGCGCCTGTGAACAGCCAGAGACCGGTTCGCCGGGACGGCTCGCCGACGAACGTGACGTTGTTCACCCACCGATCCGATGGACGTCGTATCGCTGTTACCTCACAGTCTAGCGCTGAGTCCCGTACCGTTAGCGGTCTGAGAACCATGCGGGAGGTGACTCGTGCAGCACGATCATCCCAGCGACCGGTCCGCCGAGGGTCGGGACCGTATCGACCCCACTCTGGTTGCCCAGATCAGAATCCTCGAGGACGAGGTGACGCTGTTGCGTCGCCGCCTGACTGAATCCCCCCGGCACGTCCGGTTGCTCGAGGAGCGCCTCGCCGAGGCCTCCGCGTCGGTCGCACAGCTGACCGAGCGAAACGCCAAGCTGGTCGAGACACTGCGGGAGGCCCGCGGTCAGCTCCTCGCGCTGCGCGAGGAGGTCGACCGGCTGGCGCAGCCGCCCAGCGGCTATGGCGTGTTCCTCGGTGGCTTCGACGACGGCACCGTGGACGTGTTCACCTCCGGCCGCCGGATGCGGGTGGCGGTGTCGCCCGTGGTTGAGATCCCTCAGCTGCGCCGGGGGCAGAGTGTGCGGCTCAACGAGGCGCTGACCGTCGTGGAGGCCGGCACGTTCGAGATGACCGGTGAGGTCTGCGCACTGCGCGAGGTGCTCGACGGTGACCAGCGGGCGCTGGTCGTCGGGCACGCCGACGAAGAACGCGTGGTGTGGCTGGCTGACCCGCTGATTCCGGGCCCGGATTACCCCGAGGCCGTACCGCTCAAGCCGGGTGACTCCCTGCTGGTGGACACCAAAGCCGCCTACGCCTACGAGCGGGTTCCCAAGGCCGAGGTCGAGGATCTCGTGCTGGAGGAGGTCCCGGACGTCGGGTATGAGGACATCGGCGGCCTGACCAACCAGATCGAGCAGATCCGCGATGCGGTCGAGCTGCCGTTCCTGCACGCCGACCTGTTCCGCGAATACGAGCTGCGCCCGCCCAAGGGCGTGCTGCTCTACGGCCCTCCGGGTTGCGGCAAGACCTTGATCGCCAAGGCGGTGGCCAACTCGCTGGCCAAGAAGGTGGCCCAGGTCCGCGGGGATAGCGAGGCCAAGAGCTACTTCCTCAACATCAAGGGCCCCGAGCTGCTCAACAAGTTCGTCGGGGAAACCGAGCGGCACATCCGGCTGATCTTTCAGCGGGCCCGGGAGAAGGCGTCCGAGGGCACCCCGGTCATCGTGTTCTTCGACGAGATGGACTCGATCTTCCGCACCCGCGGATCGGGCGTTTCCTCCGACGTCGAGACGACGATCGTGCCGCAGCTGCTCAGCGAGATCGATGGTGTGGAGGGGTTGGAAAACGTCATCGTCATCGGCGCCTCAAATCGCGAGGACATGATCGATCCGGCGATCCTGCGGCCTGGACGTCTTGACGTGAAGATCAAAATTGAGCGCCCGGACGCCGAGGCCGCCAAGGACGTCTTCTCCAAGTACCTGAAGACGACGCTACCGCTGCACGCCGACGACCTCGCCGAGTTTGGCCACGACCGCCAGGCCTGCATTCAGGCGATGATCCAGGGCACCGTCGAACGGATGTACGCCGAGAGCGAGGAAAACCGTTTCCTGGAGGTCACCTATGCCAACGGTGACAAGGAAGTCCTCTACTTTCGGGACTTCAACTCCGGCGCGATGATCCAGAACATCGTGGACCGGGCGAAGAAGAAGGCGATCAAGTCGGTACTGGAGACCGGCCAGCCGGGGTTACGGATGACCCATCTGCTCGACTCGATCGTCGACGAGTTCGCCGAGAACGAGGACCTGCCCAACACCACCAACCCGGACGACTGGGCGCGGATCTCCGGGAAGAAGGGAGAGCGGATCGTCTACATCCGAACTCTGGTGACGGGCAAGAACGCCGACTCCGGTCGGGCTATCGACACGGCAACCAACACCGGCCAGTATCTGTAGGGATCAGTGGCGTTTACCGCGTTCTGGATGCAGAGCGCGGTAAACTGATTCGATTCACCGCGTTGGGGATCCAGACGGCGGTGAACGGGCTCCCTTCAGGTCACCGACTGCAGTACTAGCACCGCGATCATGACCAGCACAGCCGCCCAAGCGAGGAGAATCGCGCGGAGAGCGCCACCACGTGGGTCATGCTCGGTGTCCAACTCCGGAAGGTTGACACTCATATAACCCCGGTCGTCCCTCATCGTCGGCACCTCCCGCCGGCGGTCTCCTCGTCGAGGTGCATTTCGATGTCCCTCCGCCGCTTCGATGACACCAGCTCGGCCGCTACCGGGATACAGGTCGAGAATCCACGGACGGCACTAGTCGCCAGCGTAGATTGATCGATCGCAGGTTGGGGGTCGGGACACTTCTCGAACAAGTCTTCGAGCTGCCGGCTCGCCTCGGTGAGTCGATGCCGAATTTGGTCGAGCGAATCAACCTCGCGGTCCGCCTCGCAATCCTTCCCGACCGGGCGTCTCTTGGCGACCGAGACCAGCTCGGCCTTGCGTCGCTTCATTTCGGTTTCCCCCTCATCTCGGTTACATCGGTTAGATCGGCTTGCGGTGCGGTTTGTTACCCGGATATAGCGATCTCACGAACCGTGTCTGGATTGTCGCGCTACGCCACGGGAAGAGACAGCGCGTCAATGATCTTTGCAAGGTCACCGTACGGCCGCGAATCTGTTCGGCTGGGATTTGTCGATTAAAGGTAGCTCAGCAGAGGGTTGGCGGTACTGGAAGGGCGACCAGCCGGACCGCGGTCAGGCGGTCTGCAACACCGCCTGGATATCCAGCAAGATCTGCACAGTGTCGCCGATCACCACGCCACCGCCGTCCAGCGGCAGCTCGGTGTCGATGCCGAAATCCTTACGGTTGATCTTCGTGGTGGCCGAGAAGCCCGCCCGGGTGCCGCCGTAGGCGTCGGGGCCGAAGCCGCGCCGGGCCGGCTGCGCCCCACACACGTACTCTCGGAGTATGCGCCGGATCATGGGAACTGAGGTGGAGTACGGCATCTCCGTG
>JBGSWT010000014.1:0-4477 GCA_041751815.1 Pseudonocardiaceae bacterium | reverse complement strand
CCGCGCTGCGCTGCATGGGGGGCGCGATCCAGGGCCGGCTGTGGCCCCGAGACGACGACGAGCGCCGAGCTGCGCTGGACGCCGGGCACGACCTGGATCGGATCCTCACCACCGAGGACCTGGTCCGCGGGGACAACGTGTTCTTCTGCGCGACCGGGATCACCGATGGGGAACTGCTGCGCGGGGTGACCTATCGCACAGGTGGGTGCAGCACGCAGTCCATCGTGATGCGCTCCAAGTCCGGCACCGTACGGATGATCGACAGCTATCACCGGCTGACCAAGCTACGCGAGTACGCCTCGGTGGACTTCGACCAACTCCCCCGGATCGTGGAGTAGTTCGGCAGCGTCACACTGCAGCTATGACCAAGACTGCGAGGACCAAGACTGGAGGCACGGCCGAGCAGGCGGCCACCGAGCAGCAGTACCGGATCGAACGCGACACCATGGGCGAGGTTGCGGTGCCCGCCGATGCGCTGTATCGCGCGCAGACCCAACGCGCCGTGGACAACTTCCCGATCTCCGGCCGTGGCCTGGAGCGGTCTCAGATTCGCGCTCTTGGCCTGGTCAAGGGTGCCTGCGCGCGGGTGAACGCCCAGCTCGGGGTGCTTGACCGGACACTCGCTGAGGCTATTGCGTCGGCCGCCGACGAGGTCGCGGCCGGCGCGCATGACGCCCACTTCCCGGTTGACGTGTTCCAGACCGGCTCGGGCACCAGCTCGAACATGAACGCCAATGAGGTGATCGCCACGCTGGCGAGCCGGGCCGCCGGCGTCGACGTGCACCCCAACGACCACGTCAACGCGTCACAGTCGTCCAACGACGTGTTCCCGACCACGATCCACCTCGCCGCCACCGAGGCTGTGGCACACCACGTGATGCCCGCACTGGTGCACCTGGCCTCGGCACTGAGCCGGAAGTCGCAGGACTGGGCGGACGTGGTCAAAGCGGGTCGCACCCACTTGATGGACGCGGTGCCGATCACGCTCGGTCAAGAGGCGGGTGGATGGGCATCGCAGGCCCGGCACGGTGCCGAGCGATTGGCGAGCTGCCTGCCGCGGCTGGGCGAGCTGCCCATCGGCGGCACCGCGGTGGGCACCGGACTGAACACCCCAGCGGGCTTCGGTGCGGCCGTCGTCGAGCAGCTACGCCGTTGCACCGGCCTGGACGTGCTCACCGAAGCCCGTGATCACATCGAGGCGCAGGCCGCCCGGGACGGTTTGGTCGAGTGCTCCGGTGCGCTGCGCACCGCCGCGGTCTCACTGTTCAAGATCGCCAACGACATCCGGTGGCTGGGTTCCGGTCCCCGCACCGGCCTGGCTGAGCTGCGCCTGCCGGACCTGCAGCCCGGTTCGTCGATCATGCCGGGCAAGGTCAACCCGGTGATCTGCGAGGCGACCATGATGGTCGCTGCACAGGTGATCGGCAACGACGCGTGCGTGGCGTTCTCCGGCTCGCAGGGCAACTTCGAGCTCAACGTGATGATGCCGGTGATGGCGCGCAACCTGCTGGAGTCAGCCCGGCTGCTCGCCGCCGCAGCCCGGTTGCTCGCCGACAAGGTCGTCGAAGATGCCGAGGTCGACGTCGAGCGCTGCCGCGAGTACGCCGAGTCCTCCCCCGCGATCGTGACCCCGCTCAACCGCTACCTAGGCTACGAGGAGTCAGCCTCGATCGCCAAGCAGGCTCTGCTGGAGCGGCGCACCATCCGCGACGTGGTGTTAGCGCGCGGCCACGTCGAAAACGGCACCCTCACCATCGCTCAACTAGACGAAGCCCTAGACGTCCTGAGCATGGCCCGGCCGCACTGACACCCCTGTCCCGCCACGGTCGTTCCAGGAGCGATGAGCAGCTTCGGAGCCCTGACGGGAGCGGGCTGCAGGTGCGGCTTGTTCAACTGCTTGCACCTCGACGGCCGGGACCTGCTCGACGCGGCGCTAGTGGCCGGGCGGCACGGTCGGGCCTGGCAGAAAGTCAAGCCGCTGCACACCCTGGATCCGGAAGACCTTCAAGGGTTTGACCGATCAGCTGCTGATTTGGCAGACGCAGGCTCTTTGGGCAGCGGCCAGCGCACGGACGGGCAGGTGGTGCACATCCGACCCGAGTTCGTCGTGGAAATCGAGCTGGACGGGGTGCAGGTCTCGTCCCGCTACCCGGGCGGAGTGGCACTGCGGTTCGCCCGAGTGCTGCGGATATCGGCGGATAAAAATGCCGGCGACGCCAACACTATCGACGCCGTGTGCGCCCTGCTCACCATTTCAGTTCGTGGTGATTCCCCAGCTCCGTGTCAAAAGCGATTCCAGAGGGATCGAGCCACTCGAAAGGGCCGCCCGTGCGCCACCTAGTGCACGGGGCGGCCTTTCGTCCCAGGCTGTATCATCCTCTAACAGTCGCTGGTGGCGGATTTTCTTCGCAGGGCACAGCACTGCCGTAGCCAGGCAGTTGGTCGTCCCGAACCCAGCCCTGCTCTCCGGTGGAGGTGTTGCGCAGGAAAGTCCACGTGCCACCGTCTCCGGGGGTGTAGCAGAGGTAATCGGCGCGCTGGTCGTGTACCCCCTGACCCGTTTGGATGCAGCTATTACTGGGACCACTGCGCAAGGTAGCTGTATTGGCCGGGAAGTTCGCCCAGGGCTGATTGTCCTTGTTTGGATAGCTGATGCCGCATGACACCGTGTTGGAAGCTCCCACCCCGGGGCCCTTCTGCGGTGGTGTTGGCGCTTGCGCGCTTGCCGGCACTGCCATGGCGAGTGTGGCCGTGGCCGCAGCCAGCACCGAACCGGCCACGCGTGCGGAGGTCCAAGACATACTAAAATGCCCCTCTCTGTCATATCATGGGAATTCCAGGTCCCCCGCTCGACCGTCTCCTGGGATTGGGACCGCTGCGTTGCAGTGACTACGCTAGGTTCCACCGCTTTCCTGCTGGTTTCCTTGCGCTTGCTGCTGTCCACGGACGGTGGCACGCCGCGTGCGCCGCGTGACCGCCGGGGACGCGTGTGGCCAGTGAGCCGGGCGTGCGCACCGATCGAGGGAAAGTCCGGTTACTAGCTGGCATCATGCGGCTACACTCGGTGCCGAGCCGGTTGGGGGTGGGTAATGGACTTCGAGGTGCTCGGCCCGCTGCGGGTTCGACACGGCGGGCAGTCGGCCAGGCTGTCCGCGCCGATGTCTCGGACAGCGCTCGGGGTGCTGCTCATCCGGGCGAACACACCGGTACCGGTGGACGTTCTGGTGGACGCGCTGTGGGCTGGCCAGCGCGACCCGCGCGCGGCCAAGAAGCTACAGCTGCACATGCATCGGTTGCGGCGAATCCTCGATGATCCGGCGCGGATACGGTTCGAACACGGTGGCTACACGCTGCAGGTGCACCCGGGCGAGCTTGACGCCGCGCGATTCGAGTCCGCACTCGCCGAGGGCACCGCCGCCAGTGAGCCGGCCCGCGCTGTCGCACTGCTGCGCACGGCACTCGGGCTCTGGCGCGGAGAACCCTTCAGTGATGTCACCGACCTGCCGCTGCTGCGTGCCGAGGCGGACCGGCTGGCTGAGCGCCGGCTGGCAGGCCATGCCCACCTCTACGCCGCCGAACTGGCCTGCGGGCACGCCAATGTGATCATTCCGGAACTCGTGGAGCTGGCTGCACGCCACCCGATGCGGGAACAGCTGCAGGGATTGTTGATGACCGCGCTGTACCAAGCAGGCCGGCAAGCCGAGGCGTTGGAGGTCTATCACCGCACCCGCCGCGCACTGGTCGAACAGCTCGGGCTGGAGCCCGGTAACGAGCTGCAACGTCTGGAGCACGCGATCCTGACCGGGGACCCGGTGTTGGAGGCCCCGACGACACCTGCCATCACCCCGGCGCAGCTGCCCGCCGACATTCCCGACTTCACCGGGAGAAAAGCCCAGCTCGCCACGGTTGCGCATCTGGCCGCCGCAGCGGATCGGCGCGGAGCGGCGCTCGTGGCGATCACCGGCAAGGCCGGGGTGGGAAAGACGACCCTCGCCGTGCACGCCGCGCACCGGCTGCGGGCGCAATACCCTGACGGGCAGCTGTTCGTGAACCTTCGTGGTGTGCAGGCCCGCCCCCTAACACCGGCGGACGTGCTGGCCCGTTTCCTGCGTTCACTCGGCGTGGACCGCGCAGCGATTCCTGACGACGTCGAGGAACGGGCCGCCTTGTATCGCAGTCGGCTGGCCGACCGGCGACTGCTCATCGTGCTTGACAATGCGGCATGCGAGGCCCAGCTGCGGCCGTTGCTACCAGGCACCTCCGGCTGCGCGGTGCTCATCACCAGCCGGATGCGCCTGGCCGGCCTGAACGGCTCTCGGCTGGTCGATCTGGACATTCTCGAAACCCTAAAATCTGTAAGGGATAGGAGAGAGCATGCTCATGTTTGGACCTCGGAAAGCTGTCGAAATTTTCTGCTTTCCGCTTTTACCACCCTTGGGATAACGGCAACGCCGGTAATGGAGAACAACGGTGAGCG
>JBGSWT010000013.1:0-1501 GCA_041751815.1 Pseudonocardiaceae bacterium | reverse complement strand
AGCGCGGCATGCAGATCGGTGAACATCTCGAACATCTCCCGCAGGCCCAGGATCTCCAGCGGTCTGGTGACGACCGTGGTGGCGCAGACCAGCCGCACCGACGTCGCCGTCCGGACCGCCACGTCGTGGATCTCCAGCAGGACCGCAAGCCCGCTCGCCCCGAGGAACGTAACGGCCCGCAAATCGATCACCAGGACACGTGGTGGCGGATGTGTCTGATCGGCCACGGCACGCCGCAGCTCGGGTGCGGTCAGCATGTCGATCTCGCCACCGACGTGTACGACCACGACGTCTGCTTGCGGTGGATCTCCACTCCACGAGCGAAATCCGGCGCCCGGGCGTCGTCGAGCCAGTAGTAGTAGGTGAACCACGCATGGGGCTCAGCGATCGCGACGAGCTCGCCGGAGCGGGATGGTCCAGCCCATGGGGCGCTTGGGCCTCGCGGTCGAGCACCTCGTCCACACCGGACAGACCCGCTATCAGGTCGCGGACCCGGGCCAGATCGGAGCTGTCGCGGACGTAGACGTGAGCGATCTGGTGGTCGGCGACGGCGAACGCCCGCGACGTCCACGGGTCCAGGTACTCCATGCCTTCCTGGGTGTAGACCTCCAACAAGCGGTCGGCCCGTGCCTCATCGAAGAGGAACACGTCACGCACTACGAGTCACTCATGGACCCGCTGCGAAGCGGATGGGAGATAGGGCTTCCCCCCTGCTTCAGGCCCATTACGGCGTAAGCCCGGCGGGTGGAACGAACGGGTCGGGTTTGTCATCGTGGGTAGGCGAACAGACCTGCCCGTACCGACGACAGTCGGGACGCGGCGGATGTCCATCCCTACCGACAGGAGAATCGTGAAGGTACTCATTGTGCTGACCTCGCACGACCAGCTCGGCGACACCGGCGAGAAGACCGGATTCTGGCTGGAGGAGTTCGCCGCGCCCTACTACGCGCTGCGCGACGCCGGCGCGGAGCTAACGCTGGCCTCTCCCGCGGGCGGGCAACCACCGCTCGATCCCAAGAGCGACGCGCCCGACGCGCAGACCGACGCTACAAGGCGGTTCCACCAGGATCCCGACGCCCAAGCGCAGCTGGCCAACACCGCGAAGCTGGTCGAGGTCTCGGCCGACGACTTAGACGCAGTGTTCTACCCAGGAGGGCACGGGCCACTGTGGGATCTGACGGACAATCCGGAATCCATCACGCTGATCGAGGCATTCGTGCGGGACGGCAAGCCGATCGCCGCGGTATGCCACGCTCCGGCCGCGCTAACCAACGCGCACCGCCCGGACGGGTCGTACCTGGTCGCGGGCAAAAACGTGACAGGCTTCGCCAACTCTGAGGAAGACGCCGTGGGGCTCAGCGAGGTGGTGCCGTTCCTACTCGAGGATCGCCTGCGAGAGCGCGGTGGCAATTACCGCAAGGCCCACGACTTCGCGCCCTACGTGCTGGTGGATGGCACCCTGGTGACCGGGCAGAACCCGGCGTCCTCCGCGCCGGCCGCC
>JBGSWT010000012.1:0-1632 GCA_041751815.1 Pseudonocardiaceae bacterium | reverse complement strand
TGGCGGCGCAGTGCTGGTACTGGTGGGTGATATCGCCCCGGACCGTGCGGTGGAAGCGGTGGCGTCCGCCCTGGCGGGCTGGAAGTCTGACCGGTCGGCGGTCGGGTTGGCCCCGCTGCCTGAGCTGACCGGGGCTGACCTGCAATTGGTGCACCGTGCGGGTGCGGTGCAGTCGCAGCTGCGACTGTCCGCGCAGGCGGTGCCACGCACCGGTGAGCGCTACCCAGCGCTGCAGCTGGCGAATCTGATCTTCGGAGGGTACTTCTCCTCCCGCTGGGTGGAGAACATTCGCGAAGACAAGGGCTACACCTACGGCGCGCACTGTGGACTGGAGTTCACTTCGCACGGGGCTACGTTGGTCGCCGAGGCTGACACGGCGAGCGACGTTACCGCGGCCGCGCTACTGGAGACTCGCTACGAGTTGGGCCGGATCACCGTGGTGGCACCCGCGGAGTCAGAGATCGACAACGCCAGGCACTACGCGATCGGATCGCTGACGATCGCCACCTCGTCACAGCGTGGCCTAGCGGGCCACCTCATCACGCTGGCCGCCCTTGGCCTGGACCTCGACTGGCTGCGCACCCACCCCAGCCGACTGGAAGCGGTCACCAGGGAACAGGTCGCAGAGGCAGCCACTGAGTTCTTCGCGCCCACCCGGTTCACCGGCGTGGTGGTGGGCGACGCCGAGCGACTGGCCAACCCGCTGGCCGCCCTGGGCGGTGTGGAACTGCCGTGACCGCCCTGCTGTCCGGAGACCAGCGATCTGACGGCCAGGCTCAGATGAAGTACAAGCCGATCATCCATCCGGTGCTGGTCAGCGCCATCACCATGACTGACCACAGCACGAGTAGCGGGACACTGAACCACACTCCAGGTGTGCCGTCCGGCGAATCCTGGATGTCGGTGGCGTGCCACCGCATGTGGTCAGTGAGTTCGCGTTCCCAGAGCGTCCGGTCGGTGATCTCCACTGGCCCATCCTCCTTGCCGCGACCCGTCAGAACGTGATTACGCGTCGCAGCATAGTGCTTTCGCGCCCGGCCCGGGTAGGATCGCGGCCCGCCTTAGGCGGCGATGGCCTCGGTGATCTGGTCGATCGTGGGGTTGGTCAGCACTGAACCATCCGGCAGTAGCACGGTCGGCACGGTCTGGTTGCCGCCGTTGGCGCCGGCCACGAACGCGGCTGCCGCCTCGTCGTGCTCGATGTCCACCTCGCGGAAGCTGATGCCGGCCCGGTCCAACTGGGCTTTGAGTCGCCGGCAATAGCCGCACCACACAGTGCTGTACATCGTCAGGTTGCTCACGCCAGACATCAACACCGCGACGCTGCGCGGTGTTCCTGATGGCGTCGGACCGCTCTGCCAGGATGCCCACCGTGGGCACGGCGCGACATGATCCGGATCTTCTCGACGGTCTCGACGAGGAGCAGCGTGCGGCGGTGTGCGCGCCGCGGGGTCCGGTCTGCGTGCTGGCAGGTGCGGGCACCGGAAAGACCCGCACCATCACCCGACGGATCGCCCAGCTGGTCGGTACCGGCCATATCGCGGCGGGACAGGTCCTTGCGGTGACGTTCACCGCTCGAGCGGCGGGCGAGATGCGCACCCGGCTGCGCGACCTGGGCGTCGGGGGGGTGCA
>JBGSWT010000011.1:0-3302 GCA_041751815.1 Pseudonocardiaceae bacterium | reverse complement strand
CAAGGCCAGCCGCGCCATCGTCAGCACGATCGCGTAGTCACGGCGTCCCGCCGCGCAGCCACGATCGCAGGCGGCCAGAACCGCGCGGATCTGACCGGCGGACACGGCACGCGGCAGCGCTGGCCTGGGATAACCACGTCCCGCGGGAATCGCTTCCGCCAGCGGCGCCCCGATGAGACCTGACACATACAGATAGCGCAGCAGCGACCGCAGCGCCGGCAGCGTCACCAGATCAGGGGCTTTGCCGTGCCTGCGCTTGGCCCACGCCAGTACGTAGCCGGTGACGTGGGCGGCCGATAACTCCGCCAGCGTCACGTCCAGCTGCCCGGGCAGCGATTCCAGAAACACGCGTGCGCACCGCAGGTAGTGCGTAGCCGTTCCGGACGACACCCCGCGCTCGCCTGTCAGGTAGTCCCGGTAGTTGCCCAGCAGCATCTCCTTTGGCGTGACCGGGACCGGCGGGACCGCCGGCGGCGCGGCCCGCAAGCCACGCAGATAACGCAGAAGCGGAGCGATCGCGCGCGGGCTCAGCCCGATGCGGCACCCCCTCCGGCGGCGGTCCCGCAGGAACTCTTCTACCTTCTGCGTGGTGAGGTCCTCGGCGGTGAGGTCCTGGCTGCCGAGCCAGCCGCTGAGATCGGCCAGCAAATGCACGTGGTCGCTTACCGTATCGAGGGCATAACCCTGACCAGCGAGTTCTCGCCGCAAACCATCAGCAAACGCCGCAAGCGGCCCATTCACCACAATCCGCCGCGGACGCTGCCTGCCATCACCAGAGTCCATGATCGCCTCCTGTGTGTCGTCGGGGACTCCACCAACACACGAGAGGAACCGCAGATCATGACGCTCGACAGCCAAGAATAATGCCGAGCCGCCACGCTTAGGAATCACCAATCACAAGGGCATACAGCAGCCACTTCGGCATAACCATGGGCTCGCCATAAGGCACCTTATGACGACGTCGTCATAAGGTGCCCTTCTTCAAAAACCCGGTCTCATCGACGACCAACACACCCCGCTCGGAGTCGCCCAACGCCTGCGCCACCACCGCTGCCACATCGTCACGGACCCCGTCCACGTCCCAGGCGTAAAAATTCAGCAGCCGCTACATGCCCTGCGGCCCGCCATCACCGGCGGCCTCGGCCAGCGTCCATCCGTTCTTGCGCTCCGTCTCGCTGAGCAGTCCTCGCAGATAAACGGCCATCTGCCGTCGCGACTCCACCCGCGTGAACCGGCCCGCGAACCGACCCGTGAACACCGCAAACCCTGCCGACCACTCCGCCACCATGTCCCACATACATGATCAGTTACACCCTCGTCGAGCGAGCCCATGGCAGACACGCCAGCACGATCATAACAATCTGTCATTGCAGTACTAACGGGGTTTCACCCCAGCCCGACGAGCCATGCCTTCGTCGGCTTCCGGTTCTCGGGCAGGCTCACGCAGGGACCCGCGGTCAGTGCGGCCGACCGCCGCCACTCGCTACGCCTAGATGTGTTGACCATGACGCGAAGTGCGTATCTGCAGGTCAGGTGCGCTGTCGTTACGCTGTGGAGCGAGCACCAATCACGTTACGCCCATCTGATCCGACCCGCGAGCACCAAACTTGACTCGATCTTACCGACTTCGTCGGACATAGCTTGGCTAGGCGCTGTCCGACACGGTCAACGATCTCGTCGAACTGCTCGGGCGTGAGTCCCGTAGTAGCCTGGCCTGGCAATGACCCCTCCGGCTGTGAAGACTATTAGCGTAGCCTTCAAAATCTCCCGTTGGGACCATTGCCCTATTGGTTACGACACGTGGGAACGTCGAGCTTCTTTCAAAACCTCTGCATAACCCTCCATGTGTAGGTGGCGGACGCTGCGCCGCGATCGAAAGACAGTGGCCACTCCACAGCGGAGGGATGACCGCCAATGTGCGACTCGTTTCAACTCACCGGAATGAGCTTGATCCTCTGGTCACAGCTGCCCTGGAGGTCGGACACCAGCGGCACAGCCGCGAAGGTGAGGTTACCGATGATGCACAGGCTCAAACCGCTGGTTCGGTTGGTGACCCTGAAGGTGTCGGTACTGCTGGGCGGGGTCGGGGTGAGCGTCCAGTGCAGGTCATTGATGCTGGTATTGCACGTGTTTTGGTTGATCACCAGGCGGACCGAGGCCGACCCGCCACGGAGGCAGTTGCCGCCGTTCCGGTTGACGATCCGGTATAAGCCGCCGTCGACCGCGTCGAACCGCCAATTCGACGGACGGTAGTTGGGGGCACCCGGGGCCTGGATGATCGGCGCGAAGTCCGTGGATGCAAACGCCACCTCCAGATGCAGGCCGCTGCGGACAACCTGCATCCGGTAGTATTGCCCAGGCGTCGGCGCTGCGGCCAAGGCCGGCGATTCCCGCACGGTGTTCGTCGCCGAAGCCGGCAACCCAGCGAGCGCGGTTGTCATCGTGGCAAATGCCGCCAACAGTAATACTACTGCCATGGTTACAGCGAGGCCCCGCCACCGTATGTTCCTGCTCATGTTCACGTCCCTTCTGACAATTTTTCGACTGTGGGTCATTCCACCTTATTTATGGTCGATCAATTTCGGTATGGAGTCAGAAACCCCATTGTGGTAGGGCAGACCGCGACAGGGAACAGCAAAATACGTATCGCACGTTCCACCTCCTCGGCTCAGTGTCTGGAGAAGCGCAATGGCGCCATGGGGTGCCTCATCAGGTTTCGATAATCGCTATCCAACACGGCCAACGACCCGACTTCGGTCGCTAGTTATGACGCTGTTCATGCTGTACCTGGGCCGACCTCAACATTGGCGACCTTGGCTGTCTTGGAATGGCGACAGTGGCTAGTACCACAGTGTGGCGGAAAGGGCTCTCCGGTGACAGGTGTGTTCAGACCCGATTCCGCGAGTTAGTGGATGAGTGGATCTTGGCTTGGATTTGTTGATCTTTTTGGGGTGGTTTCCGTGGTGGAGACAGGCTGAGTGCCCGAGTGTCGCCTCGGGTGGGCGGGTTCCGGGGTTGTCGGGGCTGTGTGGCCTGGTCAGGACGTTGCCGGGAGGGCGCGGAGGCGGGCGAGGATCTCGTCGAGCAGGTGATGTCCCGGTGGTAGTCGCAGGTCGAGCGCGCCGGCGTGGCAGACCAGGCGTGCGGGTACGCGGATCAGCTTGTGCCGCAGGGTGGCGATCATGGCTTGGCCGTCGCGGACGCCGTGACCGGATAGCCGGCCGTCGGGTCCGGGGGTGGCGGTGAGCTGGTGTAGCCAGCCTGCGATGCTGACCGCGAGCAGCGCACCCCACATCCACGCC
>JBGSWT010000010.1:0-2235 GCA_041751815.1 Pseudonocardiaceae bacterium | reverse complement strand
GCGCCGCAGCAAGCCGTCGGGCGCTCTCGGCAACCGTGGCTGCGCCGATCGGGCAGCGCTCTTGCTCGTAGGTGTCCATGAGGTCCTCGCCCGCCCTGCCGGTGACGCTTAGCGCCAGCTTCCAAGCCAGGTTGTGGGCGTCGGCCAGACCCAGGTTCATCCCGAAACCCCCGTAAGGGGTGGTCACGTGCGCCGCGTCACCGACGATGAGCAGGCGACCCTGCTGGTAGCGCTGCGCCAACCGCGCGGTGGCCTCCCAGCGCGAGGCGGTCACGACGCGGAACACCACGTCTTCTCGCCCGATCGCAGCGCACACCATCTCCTGGCACCAGGCAGGCGTCGGATCGATCTCCGCGCCGTCGGGTAGCACCACGTTGATCAGCCAACGCCGCTGGTTGTCCACGGTGAGGACAGTGGCGTGCAGGTCGTCGTTGCTGATCGCGTACACCAGGCTGGTCCGGTCGCGGACCAGCGGCCTGAGATCGGCGTCGATGAGGATGTTGACGTTCTGACTGGGCGCACCGAGCGTGTCGGTGCTGATCCCGGCAAGGTGGCGGACCCGGCTGCGCGATCCGTCGGCTCCGACCAGCCACAAGGTGCGGACGCTGGCGTCGGGCCCGCCGCTGGTGCGCAGCCGGACCTCGACATGATCGGCGCGCTGCTGCGCGTCTAGCAACTCGGTTCCGAACCGTGCATCGATCAGCGGGTGGTCGGTGGCCTGCGTGCGCAACAACGCCTCGAACCGATCCTGCGGGCAGGCCAGAGTCGCGGTCGGGCTCACCGCCGGCCCGCGGCGGGAGGGTGGGCTGCCGACCCGGCCGAAGTCCGGTGCGGTCAGCGAGGCACCGGCGAAGAAGTGCACGGTGTCTGTGCGCGGCAGGCTGATCTGGGTGACGTCGCGCTCCAGTCCAAGCTGGCGCAGGATCTCCATCGACCGGATGCTGATCGCCCGCCCGCGGGGGAAAGGCAACGGCGACCGGTGACGCTCGACGAGCAGCACCGGTACCTGCCACGTCGCCAGCTCCAGGGCCAGCACCAAACCCACCGGACCCGCACCGCAGACGACGACAGGTATCACCAACGACCCCTCCTGTAGACCCGATACAACGGGGTCAGCTGACGGGCCGGCTGGAATCATCAAGCCAGACCGACTGGCCACCAGGCGCGACCGATATGCCGAAGCGGTCGTGGGTTGGACGGCCTTTATCGACCCACCACTGGTAGGCGCATTCGACCTCGTCCCACAACCGACGTGGCCCCCATTGCTTGATCACGATGTCTGTTTGATTCGGATCAGCGTTCACGATCGCGCATGATTCCGATTCTGCGTCGTCGAATCCGATGGTGTGCCAGTAGCCGTGCTCCTGGTGCGTCTCATACCAGGTGCGGCATTTCGGCACTCGCAACCCGATCGCGAACGAACCGTCGAACACCAGCGCTGTGTGGCGTAATTCTGCCGGGCTCAGCGTGGTCGTCGAGATCACGTCCGGGTCTCCGTCGGGATCATCGTGCAGGTAGGCGAGTCGTTGTCGCCGCATCGGCATGAACGCCAGATACACGCCCTCGATGAGCCGGCCGCAGGCCATCCCGTTCTCATCGACTTGAAGCCGCATCAGGGCGCTGTGCTGGTACGGGGTTCCCCAGGGCGCGACCAGCAGCCCGCCCGGCCGGGTCTGCTCGACCCAGGAGTACGGCACGTCACCGATCACCGCGCAGGTAGCCAGCACCCGGTCATACGGTGCGCCCGCCGCGCACCCCTGTGCCCCGTCCCCGCACACCACCGTGACCGGGTACCCCGCCACTTTCAGGTTGCGCGCGCCGGTGGCGGCAACTCCGGGGTCCACGTCCACCGTGGTGACCTGGTCCACGCCGACGCGGTGGGCCAGGAGCGCGGCGTTGTAGCCGGTGCCGGTGCCGGTGCCGGTGCCGGTGCCGGTGCCGATTTCCAGCACCCGCATCGCGTCACCCACCGCGAGCGCGTCGAGCATGGTGAGCATGACGCTGGGCATCGACGAGCTGCTGGACGCCTTTCCCGCCTCTGGCCACACGGTGGCCCCGTCATCGACCTGGGTGACGAAATAGATGTCGGAGTACGCAAGCTCCATCCAGCGACGGACATCCTGGCCTCGATCGATCGGCACCAGCTTGCCGTACTCATCCGGGATCCACGATCTGTCCGGAAGGAAAATGTGACGGGGAACCGCGCCGAAAGCCGAACGCCACTGCGGGGTTAGT
>JBGSWT010000009.1:0-2611 GCA_041751815.1 Pseudonocardiaceae bacterium | reverse complement strand
GCTCGGCGCGCACCCGGCGGGCCCGTCGGTGCTGCTGCACGCAGACGGCGCCCAGAGCTCCCTGCTGGAGGCACTGCACACCAACCCGGATCACCACCTCGGGCAGCACTGCGCGCGCCGCTGGGGCAACCGGTTGCCTTTCCTGCTCAAGGTGCTCGCCGCCGAGGAACCGCTGAGCCTGCAGGCTCACCCATCCGCGGAGCAGGCCGCCGAGGGATTCGCTCGTGAGGAGGCCCGGGCAATCCCCCGGGACGCCTCGGAACGCAACTACTCAGACCCCAACCACAAACCCGAGCTGATCTGCGCGCTGACCGACTTTCACGCGCTCGCTGGTTTCCGGGACCCGATCCGTACCGTCGAGCTGCTCGCCGAGCTGGACACGCCCCTGCTCGCGCCCTACCGCGGGATGCTCGCGGCCGAGCCCGATGCCGATGGACTGCGCGCCCTGTTCACTACCTGGATCACGATGCCCCAGCCCGCGGCGAAGGAGCTGCTGCCCCGCATCCTGGATGCCTGCGTGGCGCTGCTGCGCCGCGACGGGGTTCGGGGCGCCTCTCCGACCTCTCACCGCAGCCCACTCTCTCGCCGCAGCGATTTCCGCAACGAGTGCCGGGTGATTCTCGAGCTGGCTGAGGCGCATCCAGACGTTGTCGGGGTGCTCGCGGCCTTGCTGCTCAATCACATCGTGCTGGCGCCGGGCGAAGCGATGTACCTACCGGCCGGCAAGCTACACACTTACCTGCAAGGCACAGCGGTGGAGATCAGCACCAACTCTGACAATGTGCTGCGCGGCGGTTTGACTGCCAAGCACATGGACGTCCCCGAGCTACTTCGGGTGCTGGATTTCTCCCACAGCGAGCTGCCGGTGCAGCGCGGTGAGCCGGTCGGGCCGCACGAGACCGTGTACCGCGCGCCGGTCGAGGAATTCCGGTTGACCCGGTTGGAGTGGACAGACGACGACTCCACCCCGGTGTGGCTGCACAGTCCGTGGTCACAGATCTTGCTGTGCACCCAAGGGTCGGCGGAGCTGCGCTCCGGTGACGGCAGCAGCGTCACGGTGCGGCGCGGGGGATCGGTATGGCTGGCTGCCTCGGACCCGGCGGTCGAGATATGCCCGGCAACCGGCCCGGTGCAGCTGTTCCGCGCGCAACCCGGCCTCACCGCTTGATTCCCAGCGTCACTCAGGCCGCCATCCGGCTCCGAATGGCGATCGCGGAACGTGCCCCAACCGTCATTCGGCTCCGAATGACGGCAGCTAGGCTCACCGGTGCGGGTGAGACGGGCAGCGCGAGGAGGCGCAGAGTTGTCAGCGAGCGGCGGTACCAAGGCGATCGTCGCGGCGTTGCTGGCCAACGCCGGTATCGCGGTGGCGAAGTTCATCGGGTACGGGATCACCGGCTCGTCGTCGATGCTCGCCGAGGCAGTGCACTCGGTGGCCGACACCTCCAACCAGGGGCTACTGCTGCTGGGGCAGAAGCGCGCCCGGCGGGAGGCCACCCAAGCGCACCCATTCGGCTACGGCCGCGACCGTTACTTCTACGCCTTCGTCGTCGCGCTGCTGCTGTTCAGCCTCGGGTCGGTGTTCGCGCTCTACGAGGGCTTTCACAAGCTGGAGACCCACGAGCCGCTCACCTCTCCACTGGTCGCGGTCGTGATCCTGGTAGTGGCGATCGGGCTGGAGATCGTGAGCTTTCGCACCGCGATCAGGGAGTCCCGGCCGCTCAAGGGCAACGGAACCTGGTGGCAGTTCATCCGGCAGGCCAAGTCCCCGGAGCTGCCCGTCGTGCTGTTGGAGGATGCCGGAGCGCTACTCGGCCTGATCCTCGCGCTGGGCGGGGTCGGGCTGTCGATGCTGACCGGTGACCCGGTCTGGGACGCGATCGGCACGATGTGCATCGGCGTTCTGCTGGGTGTCATCGCGGTCATCCTCATCATCGAGACCAAGAGCCTGCTGATCGGAGAGGGTTCCGGACCCGACGAGCTGGACCGCATCCATACCGCGATGGTGGGGGGCGGAGTCGATCGGGTGATCCACATTAAAACCCAGTACCTCGGTCCCGACGAACTGCTGATCGCAGCCAAGATCGCGGTGCCGGCCGCGATGTCCACTGCTGAGGTTGCCCAGATCATCAACGAGGCTGAGGCGCGGGTTCGCAGCGCAGTGCCCGCCGCTCGTGTCATCTACCTGGAACCAGATCTGGATCGGACCCCAGTGACCAGCACATGATGACCGGACAACGACGCCGAGCGAGAAGCAGGAGACGATAGCCATGGCGACCAGCGGGCTGTGGCGGACCAAGTCGATCGAACAGTCCATAGCGGACACCGACGAGCCGGGCAGCAGATTGCAGAAGAACCTCGGTGCGCTGGACCTGACGGTATTCGGTGTCGCAGTCCTCATCGGCGCCGGGATTTTCGTGCTCGCTGCCCAACAGGCCGGGGACACCGCGGGTCCGGCGGTGTCGCTGTCCTTCGTCCTGGCCGCGATCGCCTGCGGGTTCGCTGTGCTGTGCTATGCCGAGCTCGCCTCCACCATCCCGGTCGCCGGCAGCGCCTATACCTACTCCTACGCCACCTTCGGTGAGTTCATCGCCTGGATCATCGGCTGGGA
>JBGSWT010000008.1:0-1583 GCA_041751815.1 Pseudonocardiaceae bacterium | reverse complement strand
ACCCCGGCACCCACGGCCACACAGCCCCTAACCAAAACAAAGGAGACAGCCGGATGCCCGACGATCCAGACACCCCCCGACGCGAACCACGAATCGCAGTCGGTGCCTCATGGTGCTGCCTCATCGTCAGCTTCATCCTCTCCGCGATCACCTGGGTCGCACTCGGGCGGATCTCAGGTTACGGCAACCTCTCCTACCTCATGCCGTTCGTCGTCGACGCCTACGTCGTCGGCAGCATCGTCACATGGCTTCAACCCGTCAGTGCCCGAGTCGCCCGATTCGCGTACTGGAACATGTATGGTGCCGCTGCGATCGGCGTGATCTCCCAGGCCGTCTACCACTGCGCCAGTGTTTACGCTCGCACCAACTCGGCGTGGCAAGCAATGCTGGCGCTGATCGTCGGCAGCATTCCCCCGCTGTTCGCCTTCCTCGGAGTCCACCTTCGAGGGCTCGCCCGGCGAGAGCTCAACGATCGACAGAACACAACGGAAGCCAAGCCGCAGCCCCCGCCAATCCCACCGGTATCAACAACACCAGCACTGCCCGCACCACCGCAGTCCAACCCTCCCGACCCACCAGCCCAGAATCTCGCGCTCAACACGGTCACGCCACCCCGACCGCAACCAGCGCTGCCCGTAAGGGCATCCGTACCGCAGCGTGCCATGCGACCAGCGGTCACGGACAGGGAGGGTTCCATTAACTCCAGGCACCGCAAAGTCACCCCTGACGTCGAAGCCCGTATCCGCGGCCTTTGGGATCAGGGCCTGACCCTGCAAGAAGTCATGAAACGCAGCGGCTACAAACGCAGCACCTGCATGCGCATCAAAACCGCAAAAGATGAAGTCGAGCGAGAGAACCGGGAGCGTGTCGCATCATGAGGACGAAATGCAGCAGGTGCGGGAGATTCCAATCCCTGCACTGCGCTGGATGCGGAACATGCTGGCCCGACCACACCTGCCGCAGCGACTGTGACACCAACACCGCACATCGACGAGTCAGCCTGAACGAGCGTCACGAACGGCGAAGTCGTGTCTCATGACCACGGTCGAAGAAGCGACCGAAAACAGTGCGGACCGCCCAGACGACGCGGTACGGACTCTGTCCATCCCCACCCCAAATACCTCTCTAGCCCGCAGAGTCGTGACAGGTACGTGGACATCCATCCACAGAGGGTGCCACCGATGCGCCACGGTCATCGTCGGCAACCCGGCCTGGTCCACGGCTGCCGGCATAACGGGATGGACCGTGGCGCCCACGGACATCCAATGGACGGCAGCCGGCGTGATAGCAGCCATCATGGCAGGAGCAATAGCGCCATCCGGCAGCACAGCTAAAGCGGAGCTGCCGAGCTTAGCGACCGTGACCAAACGACGGCGGCAACTCGCCCGCATCCGCCGCAAATGGAGAAAGGCAGTCGGCGTCAACGGCAACCTCCACGTCGTGCACAAACCCGAAGACGGACCCGGTACACCGATCAAAGGCCCTGGACACAAAGAGGTCCCCCGACTGCTGCGGTGGCGGACCCGGATCTACCACAACGGGGGCGGGTGGTTCGACTGGGAAGTCGTGTCATACCGCCCCCG
>JBGSWT010000007.1:0-1533 GCA_041751815.1 Pseudonocardiaceae bacterium | reverse complement strand
CCGCAGTCGACCTGGTCGATCTGCGGCGGGCGCCGCTGCGGTTGCGCGGGCGGGTGCTCGAGGAGGGCCGGCTGCTGTACAGCGCAGACGAGCCCGGCCGGGTCGCCTTCGAGGTCCGCACCCGCAGCGAGTACTTCGACTTCCTCCCGACCCAGCGTGCACACCGCGACCACTTCCTGCGCCGAGTAGCGGTGCGAGGGCTGGATGGTTGACCCCGATCGGGTTCACCAGCGCCTGGAGCTGCTCACCGGCTATCTGCGCGAGCTGCGGCGGCTGCGTGATCTCCCTGTCTCCGAGTACCTGCGGCACGACGTGTACGCCGGCCGATACCTCATCCAAGTCGCAGCGCAGACCTGCATCGATCTAGCGAACCACGTCATCGCCTCCGAGAGCTGGCGGTCCCCGCGTGACTTCGGCGACAGCTTCACCGTCCTGCATGAGTACGGCGTCATCGACGACGCGCTGGCGGGCCGGCTCCGTGGCCTCGCCGGGCTGAGAAACCGTCTGGTGCACGTCTACGACGAGATTGACGACGTACGCGTGCACGAGGCACTCACCACCGGACTACCTGACATCGACGCGTTTGCCACCGCAGTGGCCCGACTCTCCAGCTGAGGACGGTGCCTCAGGCGCCGTCTGCGCCGAAGACCAGGATCGATGCGGTGAACCCGTGCAGGTGGTTTCGGCCCGCGACCGGGCCGATCTCACCGGCGGCGAAGAACCCGGCCACACCGGTGGTGTCGAGCCCGGTACGCACCGCCAGCACGTCGTGATCGGCGCTCGGGAACATGGTCGCGCCCCGACCGTTGCAAGAAAACAACAGCGCGCCGCCCACCGGACCGTTCTGCGCGCGAAACCGGGAGAACGACTCCTTGAGGTCGTCGTCGGCGGCGGACGCGTCACGCACCTGGAAGCGAACGGTGCGACCCACGTCCACCGCCTCTGCGATGGCGATCGCGCCCCGATCGCTGTCGGCGCCCATGACGCCGCGGATCAGGAAGTCACCGCGCTCGTGCTCCTCGACGTACTCGTCCATCGCGACCCCAATGTGCAATCCCCGCGCGACGGCTTGTCGTTCCTCAGCAGGGAGCTCGGCAACGATCTGCTCGAGCTTCGTCAGAGCTGGCGTCCCTGCCAGCTCCAGGAGCACGTTGCCCTCAGCCTTGGTGACGATCATTGGGGGACCGAAGGGGCGGCAACCCTGGCTGACCACCGGGACGGCGGCAACGCAACCGCCGAGCACCACCCCCACCGCGCCGGTCGGCACGCTGTGCCCGTCCAGGAACAGCCGCGCGGACTGCCCGCCGCGGGGCCCGCTGGCCACGCCGCCGATGAGTGGTAGACCGGTGAGGTCATCGTTGGAGCGCTGCACGAAGGCCGCGAGGGGAAAGGTGAAGGGGTCGGCGAGGATGACCGCGACGGTGTCGTCTTCATGACGGTCCGGCATTCCGATGACGCCAGCACCATCGGGAGTGCGTACCAGCTCCAGGTGCAGCGGGGTGCGCTTGACCCCGGGAAGGCAGGCCGCGAACA
>JBGSWT010000006.1:0-10358 GCA_041751815.1 Pseudonocardiaceae bacterium | reverse complement strand
ACTGACGCCCACGGCCACCGCCTTCGTCTTCGAGATCTGTGGAAGGAACCCGAAGATGATCAAGCGGTGGCCGTGCTATGTCATGGCGACACGCCGCCACGAGGCCACAAAACCCAGAACCAAGGGGTTAAACGACAAGCTAAGAAGAGCCGGCTAGGTCGGCTTTTGATACGGGAATCAACCGTACGCGCCGATCAGCCCGTCGGCGTAGGAAAGTCCATCGCCGAGGGCGAAACACGCTTCGTACCAGGTCTCGCGCGGACCCGGCATGATCTGTTCGGCGCGATGGCGATGAGCATAGGTGAGCCCCAGCTTGGAAGGTCGGGCGGCGATCATGTCACTGACCAGGACTAATGCTGATCTGCGGGTATAGGCAGGTAAGGGACGTAAGTGACCGCTGTTGACCCCTGGTGGCCCTGGCTGCGGGCACGCAGGGGGCACGCTCCCGCCGGGATGTGAGGTCTCAGTGCTCGGGGCGCCAGGCGGACGCTGCGGTTAGCTGGTGTGCGCGATGCTCGTAAGGAGTACCGGGGATCAAGGGCCGGGTGGCGGTCGCGTAGCAAAGGTTCCGTGGGGCTAGAGGTGCCCGCGCGGGTTCCTCTTTGGGAGTTGACCGCCGCGCGCTGCGCACATGCGGCGCCGACTGTAGGGCGTAGTTGGGCGTGCGGATAGTGTCTGTCACTGCTCCGTTCAGGTGATAGAGATGCACTGGATGCTACTAAGCGTTACCTTAGTAGTTGCTCTGCACGTGCATCTGCAAGTACGCAGCGGGCGCAGCTTCATGGAAGGATCCAGGGGTGGGTTAGCTGCGGCAACCAGGGTTGTGTGAGCCGAGTTGGCGGAGGCCGTTGCAAGGCCACGCCCGATCCCGCAACGGGCACATATGTTGCACATAGCCTGCACCGCTGCCCGCTTACAAGGGAGGAAAGCGCATGCTGAAATTCGCTCAACTTCGGAGCAAGGCTGAAATTTTTGCGGAGATCACGCGCAACTACCCAGGGGCCGGTGACATGCGCCGCGGTTGGGAGATCGAAAAGTTCGACTTCAAACCGCCCAGCGACAGCTGGATGGCAGCTTTCAAGCCGCTGGCAACCTTCGAGCTGGAGCTGAAGAGCATGCCGAAGTTTAACAAGTTTGATGTTTGGATCTCCGGAACGACTCCGAAGGGTGATACGAAAACGGCTAAGGTGGGAACCATTGCAAACAGGTGGAAATTAGACAGTGCTAGCTAGAGGGCCTGACATCCCGTCGGCAGTCCGACCGCGCGCTGCCCCGGGGGCAACGTCCCTCTCCAACTGGTGTCTGGCTCGGTGCAGCGCACAAACCTGCGATCTAGCGATTGTCAGAAGCCGTTACCGGATAGTGCCGGTTATGACGGAATACTTCGTCTGACCAGTACAGACACTTCTCAACGATGCGGGCTAGTACCGGACGTTGGCAGCTGTTTCGGGTAGGTAAGGGGTGGAGATGATCATGGAATGGCCTCCCGGCTGCCAGATATGCGGGTGAAGCAACGGGACGCAGGTGGCCGCGCTGTGGCACTCATGATGTGAACATGAGGGCCGGGCACTGGCTTTCTTCAAGTGGTGGGCCTTCGTCCTATCCCGTCGATCTGGCAGCGCCTGACTGCGCCGCGTCAAGGGGGCCAACTCGGGATCGGGACTGGGAGGATTGCGCACCCCCTTGACACGGTGTGGTAGCCCTTCGGGAGGTCGTCGGGATAGCACGTAGACCTACCAGCGTCCACCGCGTTGCTCCGGTCGGGCGATCCCGGAGATCTGCCGGGGTGCGGGGCGGCGAGTGCCTGCGGTTGGCTCCGCTGGACCTGTGTCCAACCGCGGCGCGCAGTGTCGTGGTGCGGGTCAGCACAGTGCGGCTCAGCACAGGACTCGAACCTACGGCCTAGCGATATCCAGGCCACTGTTCCGGACGATCCCGACGGATCCGATCGTGCCGCTGACCAGGCCCGAGGGTCCGGTCAACTCCAGTCGTTCCCCACCCGCGTCCCCTGTTTCCTGAGGGTAAAGCATCGTGGTGATCACCTGCCCCGTCGTCTCGCTCGCATGCGGTGTGGCGTCGTGACCTCATGCATGACTGTGTGTGCAGACGTTATGACGCTGCTTGACAAGAACTGGTATCAACAAGGCAGGTGCGTGCTCTAGGTAACCGTCAACCAGGTCGGCCAGCGGGGGGATGACTGAAAGGGTGCCCATGGACCAACACGCGCGAGGGCCACTGGACGGATGGCCACGTAGCGTTATCGTAGGCACCGGTGCTTACTACAGTGTGCCGCAAGAGGTGATGTGACGATGGTGAGGCGGCCCTGCGCCACACGGATGAAATCTAGTTGATGCTTCCAACGTCGGAACGTCCTCATGCCCATGTTCTCGCTCTGATTTCTCAATTGCTCCGGCGCCCAGTGCGCACAGACCGTCGTCTTCCACTGATCTGGTTGAGTGGCCGGGACAGTGGCAGCCGCGTTCTTGGTGCGTTGGTGGAGCGATTGAAGTTACCCGCTCGATATCGGGTGCCGCATGCTTACGTAGATATGACCGTAGAGGATGCGCCTCACGATATTCGTCAGTTGTTGCGCAAGCTCTGCGCGCAGTTGGCGGCACCGTTGTTCGGTAGCGAGCGGCTGTCGTTTAGGCACTATGAGTTGGTCGACTGGCTAATGGAACAGGATCTTTCCAGGGAAGCATCCGGTGACCGTGCCAGAGTAGTTGTCGCGCTTCTCCGCGGCCGTCATCGACCATTTCGACGTGACAACGACAGCGCTGACAGCAACGCGCTGGACTTGGGGCCGCGTTATCATCTTTTGATATGGTTGATTCGGCGAGTGATGCCGGAGGTGCTTTTCCGCGCTGCGGTGTCAGGTAGGATGCCCGGTTTCGGGCGCCGATATCGGTGGTTTATGCGTCAGCAGTACTTGGCGCCATTACAGTCGGTGAGCTTCCTGGGTTTCGCCGAGCGGCTCACTGAGGGTGTTCGACAGCCCGAGGACGTCGATCAGATTGATAGGTTGTTAGTGCATGCGTTTTTACAAGATCTTCGACAAGCCTATGCTCGCCGTCCGGGGCGGCTTGAAGGCTGGCGGCGTACCGCATACCCGGTGGTGTTGATCGATAATGCCGTGGAAGGCTCTGCGGGTTATCGGTTGCTGCAACTCGTCAATGATGTGCGCAACGAGACCGGGCGAGGTGACCCGTTGTTGGTGGTGTGCGCCAGTGACCAGGTACCGCAAGCGCCGGCCAAGGAGAGTTCCGTAGAGTTCGATTCGGGACTCCTCAATGGCGATCCTGCTTACGCTGATGAGGATTACCGTAAGTGGGCGAAGAAGCTTCCTGGGAGTCGTCGCGCTCGCGTCGACACGGCCTGGTACTTGCCGATTGCGGTGACTGACTCTGAAGATCCAGATCAGGATCCCAGGAAGCCGATCGGTGCTGCTCCGCCGCCGCGGTTCGCGCGGCGAAGCGTCGTGGGAGCCGTCATCGTCGTGCTCGCCCTTCCCGTAGCCGGATGGGTCGGATGGGAGCATGCTGGTGGGTCCGGATGCCCGCACATCCCGTTCCTCGGCCAAGTCGAGGTTCGTAGCATTGGCGGACAATGCATCGGCTACAGCGACAGCAACTACTTTCGGTTTAACGACGAGCCAGGTCAGGAGAGGCTGCGCCGCGTTCAAAACAAGATATTCGAGCAGAACGGAGTAGTACGCGATCTCTGGGAAAAAGGCGACCGGATCCGCCCGTATGTCACAATTGTCTATCTTGCCGCGCTTACCGGCCGGCCAGCTGCCGACAACGAAGAGGCATACGCCGCTGAACGCGAAGAACTGGAGGGGCTCGCGGTAGCTCAGTACGGCGGTATTCAGGAACCAGCGAGCTCGTCTGAAGTTCCGTTGTTGAATATCGTGATTGCTAATGGAGGCTTTCAGCTGGAGCACGCTAGCAGGGCCGTTGACATGATCGCTGACCTAGCTGCAGAAGATCCCAAAGTAGTGGGTGTGGTTGGCATGGGCGAGAGTCGCACTAGCACTGCAGTGGCACTGAGGAAACTCAACGCGATTGGACTTCCGCTACTTGCGCCAGTCGCGACTGCAGATTACTTCGGCAGAAACTCACGACTCTATCTTCAGCTTTCTGCGGCGAACAGAGAACAGGCGAGGCTGATCGGCGAATACTCCAAGCAGGTACTGAAGGTGTCCGACGCGCGACTGTACTGGACAGTTGGCAAAAGATCGGATTTTGATCAGGACCTCTATGTGAAAACGCTCGTCAACGATCTAGAGGAGATCCTCCCAAGAGACTTCAAAATCGGGGTCGACAATAAAGGGAGATTTGACGGATCGCTTACTCGTGATGTATGCGGCTACCAAGGACTACTGATCTTCGCCGGCCGATGGACTGAATTCTCCAGCTTCTTGAATGCACTCGATGCGGAGTGTGGTTCCAACCCGCCTTCGCATGTAATTGCGGACGACTCCGTAGAACGTTACATGGACAACCCGACCCTGCGCAGAAGCGCACCTGGCACCATACCGGTGACGTATGTGTCGAAGTCGGCACTCGGTTCCTGCGAATACCTTCGCCAGGTCGCCGGTAAAGATTCGGTACGTGATAAATATCTCCGGTTGATACAGACACCAGGTCTGCTTGAACCACAGCGCTGCGGACCAGGAAATGAGCCAGTGGGTAACCGGGACGCGCTAGGATACGATGCGTCTATGATCATACTCCGCGCTGTCGAAAGTCTGGGTAAAGAACTTCGTCGTGACTCACCCCATGAGTGGGACCCGCGTTCGATCCTTCCCATTGCAGTGCACACGAAGATAGTCGAGCAAAATCACCGAAGCCCCTTCGAGGGTGTTTCGGGAGTGATCGAATTTGACGGCGATTCGGGCGAACCGACCGATAAACGGAACTCGCTGCTATACGTGGAGCAGATCCCCGACGCGCAGGCTCGACCGGTCGAGGTCTTCCATTGCGGCCGCGCCCATCCGAACGACGATCCGACGTGCCGACCACCTTCTTCCAACACCACTGACAGTTTCCCGAGGTAATTCGTCGCCTGCGGTGTTCAGAAACCGTGTGCAATGGTTCGGGCAAGCGTGCCGTGCACGAACCCGACCGAGGGCGCGGCCAAGGTCAGAGATCTCAGTCGTGTCGCGCAGAGGCCGGGCGCCTCGTGTACGAGTAGGTGCGCAGCATCAAGCGGGCTGTGATCTGAGAGGCTGGCTGCCTCAGTCGGACTCGAACCAACAACCCTGCGATTAACAGATGCAGGCGAGTCCTGGATCGGGCCACGCGACGTGGGTATGCGGCGTTCGCCGGGTGGTGCCCGAGTGCAGCACGGTGCTGCTCGTTGCGGTCAAAACTGCGGTCACCTACTGGTAGCCCGGCGCCCGGCGTGATGAGCCATGCGGGAGCCCACTTGTCCCCCAGGCGCGGGCTCGGAGCGAAAAGGGAGCGGACCATCTACAACGTCGTGCAAGGATTCCGCAGTGCTAGTAACCCCTCTGCCTGGCGTCGATCGGCGCGGCCTTCGTGCCGCTCTTCGTGATCTCCAGACGAGCGTCGGCAACCTCCACAGTTCTGGACTGAGCACCGCCTATGAGCGGCTGCGTGCCTACCTGGACTGGGCAAACGACGCGATCCAAACGCTGAGCTACCAGATCAGTGCGGCCGACGTCGACCGTCTGGTACGGACCAAGGGATACGAGACTCTGCTCTTAGGGCTCGGTCGCTTCGCCGCGACTGATGACCAACGGGTCGTCAACGGGCTCCTTCAAGTGGAGTTGGAGGCCCGGGTCTCCGCATTCGAGGCGGCACGTGATGCTCTCGACCGTCAGATCGAGCGTTGGTCGACACTCGGCCGGTTCGTCGTGCTCGACACGAGCGTGTACATCAACCATCCCGAGAAGTTCGAGGAGATGGACTTCGCGCGCATGATCGGGGTGTGTGAGGAACCGATCCATATTCTCGTACCGATCGTCATCGTCGATGAACTCGACGGCCTCAAGCAAAACGGTCGAGACAAGGTCCGGTGGCGGGCCGGCTACACCCTCGCGATCCTGGACCGAGTGTTGCAGAACCCTACGGCCCAGGCACGGCTTCGTGAACAGGACTTCTCCACCCCCCGATCTGGCGGCATCCCACGCGGGGAGATCACGATCGAACTCGTCTTCGACCAACCTGGGCATGTCCGCCTACCGATCAACGACGATGAGATAATTGATCGGGTCGCAGCCATTCAGCCGCTCGCCGGCCGGGACATCACGGTCGTTACCTTTGACACGGGGTTTTCGATGCGTGCTCGCCAGGCCGGACTGGTGGCGATCAAGCTTGCCCAAAGTGACGGTTGACGGTCGTGATGTCCGACGTAACATCCGTGCCATGGCCGCCAGCCGGCCCACTCGCGCTGCTAACCATTCCTTTCATCTTCACGCAGGATGGTTTGATCGGGACGGACGACTTTCTCAAGCAGGCCAAGGAGCGCGGCATCAGCCTGTCGCTGGAGGGCCTGCGGAAACTGCACAAGGTCGGCTTGCTTGCGCCGCTTTACCGCGTCGACGATCACGTCGTGGCCAAGTTGCGCATCAACACCGAAACGGCTTCCGGCATGAACCCCCGGGGTTGGACGGTCGAGGCTGCCCGTGAGGGCCGGCTGCGTGACAGCGCCCAGGAGGGCTACTCGGAAGCGTGGCCGTTCGAGCGCCCGGCAGGCCCCGTCGACGACGGCAATCGCTTCTGGTGGAACGGTTACACCTACTCGCCATGGCAGCTGCTCGACCTGCGGCACATCTTGAACGAGCACGAGATCATCCAGGCGGGTTGGCGGCCTAATGCTGATACTGAACGGGCGCAGCGCACCCGGCGAACTGTCTGTGCGCTGGCGGGCCTTTCGCCGCTGTTTCTACCTGGCGTGCTTGGCCGGCTGAGTATGCCGCCGGGCGTAACACAGGAGGATCTGTTGCGGTTCCGGCGCGAGGCCGACACCCTGCACCTGCTCACCGTTGCCGCCTTTGATCCCGCCGATCTTCGTAAGGAAGCCGAGTGGCTGTTGAACGAGGCCCACAGCAGCGATCCGCTTGTCGACTGGCTGCCGTTGACCCGGCACGCCGGCATCCGCGGTTGGTCGAAGCTCAAGGGTCTGCCGCTGGACTGCATGTGGGCGCGCATTGGGGCTGAAGTTCTCCTGCGTGCTCACGAAGACCTGGCCGCCAAAGGCCACCTGGAGCCCTTGCCGAACGTTGCCGACCTGGACTGGCGCGTCGCGTTGCATGATCGGCTCACACCCAGAGACGGCGAGGGCGACAGCCTGGAACGAGCGCTTGGCACACTGGGCCTGTCACCGCACCCGCGGGTCTTGCTGCTGGTGGAAGGCGAAACCGAACTCGAGCATGTACCCAGACTGCTGGCCGAGTCTGGTCTGACCAAATCAGAGCAGATCAGAGTGCAGCAGTGCGAGGGCTCGAAGGTCAACGCACAGCTCATCGCGCGCTACGGAATCACCCCGCGCCTCGGCAAGAAAATTAAGGGAAGTCAGCCAGGCGAGGAAATACAGCTTCTCGACCGCACCCCGACTGCGCTGGTCATTGCCATGGACGCCGAGAACAAGTTCGAGACCCCGGCCAAGTGCGCCGACGAGCGGCGCAACCTGCAGAACGCCATTCGGGAGGAGGTGGCGTTCCAGGGCGGCGAGATCGGCCAAGCCGATCTTGACTACCTGGTTGAGGTACGAGTGTGGGGCGATGACAAATACGAGCTGGCCAACTTCACCGACGACGAACTGGTGCCCGCGATCACCCAACTGGCCACGATGCAGTCCAACCCAAACATCAAGTCTCCCACGTGGGAACAGGACCTGCGGGCCGAACTCCAGGCGGCGCGCAGGGTGCACAACGACATTAAGGTGCCGATGGGCCGTATGCGCGTCCGCGAGAACAAGCCGGAACTCGCGAAGCTGTTGTGGCCAGCGCTGGTTGCTAAGTATGAAGCGGAGCTTGCCGCCAACAACATCCAGACACCAGTACTCGCGCTGGTGCTCGATGTCCGGCAGAAGGTCGCCATGCTGTCAGGGGGTGGCTACGCGCTTTCAAAGCCGTAGCTGCGCGGAAGCGACCTCGGTCGGACAGAAGAAATGGACAAAAGATGACTGATCTCGTTCAGACAGGGAATCTTCAGGGACTACGGAGCCACAGGATCTGATCCTGGTTTGCAGATTCGACTAGGTGGCAGGAGAAGCGGCCTGAGGGAATCGAACACCGGACCTGCTCATTACGAGCGTAAGTCGTCACTACCGTCAATTGCACAAACTCGCTGGTAGCCACACCTCTGCTGTCCCTGCACGTCCAGGAATGTCCGCGCAGGCACGCCCCGATTGTCACTCAGTTTGTCACTCTCACTCCGCTGTCGAGGCACCGAGGTCCCGGCTCTGACCAGTATCTACAGGGGTGGTCTGGCCCTCAACAGGCCCGTTTCTCTCCCTAGGGGTGCTCCTGCATTGGCCCCCGGCGCGACACTGCCTTCAGGAGTGAGCGCTCGATTCTCAGCCAGTGCAGGGTGGCGGGTGGCTACAACTTACCGTGCCGTGCCACTGTTCACGCCCGCTGCCACCTCCACGCGGATGGCATCGGAGTCCTTGAGTATTGCAACGGAGGAGCGGTATTCGTCTGAAAGTCGGCCTGTAATGACGAACCAGCGGTCGTTGGAATAGGTCAGCAGTGATAGGCCGGTGTAACGATACCGATATCTCTGATCTTCGAAGGTGATACGGCTGGCGCTGACATCCGTACCGGGCAAGTCCAGCGGGTCGGTGCTGAACACGCTGACAAGTGGGAGTTTTCCCACTGACGCATCAGTGTGTTGGGCAGCTTCCAGCCCGAGGTTTTGGGCGTAGATGGTGGTTGCCCAGAAACCGGAAATCACGAGCGCGATGGCGGTCAGCGCAGTGGTCCGGCGACCGGATCTCCCGCCGCGGTCTGTGAGCAACGTCGAGCCGAATCGCAGCACCACGATCGCGCCAAGAGCAAGGAGTGCCGAGCCGATGAGCGGGTCTAGGACGGCGACCACCGTCCTGCTCACGGCTGAGATCAGTCCGAGCGCGATGAGCGCCAATCCCGACGCAATCAATGTCCAGCGCAGCACCGTGCGAATTTCACGATTGCTTACCGCTCGACGAGCTAGGGCGATTGCAATGCACTGATCAATGATGATCAGCAAGGCCCCGGCAAGAGCGAGCCGGGCCACTGCACCAAAGCCAACACCGACGCTACTCAACACATAGTCCTGGACCGAGAGCTTTAAAACATGCATGTTGACGCCGAAATACCCGTAAAAGGCCGACGTGCGGACGAAGCCGAAGTAGACAAACAGCGCTGTCAGCACGGTGACGGGCGCGGCCACAACAGAGACCTTTTCGATCAGTTGTGCGCCAGCCCACTGGGCGCTGTCCGCAGCGTCAGATCGTCGCGATCTCGGATGTCCGGCCACCCGCCGCCGTGCGGTGGTCATTCCGAAGCTGACGCTGACGGCGATGAGGTCACGAGAGGAGGTTCCGGCTCCGGTGTAGGGAGGCATGGTTCGCTTGAGGGAACAGCCGAACCACAGTCTGAGCACGATTCCGGCGCCGCTTCCCCATCGGTGGGAGGGCACGATCCCGGCGACTGTGTTTCAGGGAAAGTGCATGGTTCGCCCGTCGAGGTAGTGGGCAGACCACAGCCCAAGTAGGGCGGCTCCGGTGGCAGAGGATCAGCCTCCCGACGCGGTGGCGCGGCGAGCAGGGGAATGTTTAGTGGCTCGGCCACCAGCGCGGTCATAAACCCCGATGCCCTCCGAGCCTGCGTCGACATTGGATGGACACGCGACGTGGGATGAGCCGTCGGCCTGGGTACAGACACCGGACGAGGAGCGGTGGGCGGCGAGGTCGTGGTCGCGATCGGTGGTTCGAGTGCGATGGCTGACCTGGCAGACGATTCTCTGTCGCATCCAGCGATGGCGGCTACCACGAACACGGGCAATACAGCGACCGCGTACCGGATCAAACGCACAGGGCCCCCTTCGAATCAGGTGGGCCGGGAGACTCACCAGGTCGATGTAGCTATCGCTGTGCGTAACAGGTGCGTTACTGAGAACGCCTATAGAGATGTAAGAAGCGGTCCTCAACCATGAGCCCGTCTGTGCGTTGGCCGAGGCGTCCGATGCGCGCCATCTTTCAGCTACTAAACATCCAGACACAAGGCCGACGTGCGGCGCCGAGCCGACACAGTGACGACGCTGGCGGCCAGGGTCCAACCTCACGAGGGCCACTTCACCTCACTCTTACGTCACCGCGCCCGCCGTACCGGCCCGCGCGAGCGC
>JBGSWT010000005.1:0-11807 GCA_041751815.1 Pseudonocardiaceae bacterium | reverse complement strand
TGACTAGACCCTCCTCGCTCAGCAACCGGATGGCCTCGCGGGCGGTGTTGCGGGCAGTGCCAAAGCGCCGCGCCAGCTCACGCTCGGAGGGCAGCTTGTCACCGGGCGTCAGCTCTCCATCATTGATCAGGATGCGGACCGCGTCGGCGATCCGGCGGCTCGGCAGCTGGCCGTCAGCCGGGTCCAGGTCCATGCCACCCACTCTACAACTGGTTTGAGCCAGTTGCTTGACGGGTACAACCCCTCGTGATTGACTGGCGCAAGCCAGTACGGGCTCAAGCCAGTAGCCGATGAGTGGATAGAGGTGGCAAGCATGGCCGTTCCCTACGGCAAGCGGTTCGCAGTCCAGTTCGACGAGGTGTTCCCCGAGGGCGCGTACGTCGTCGGTGAGGTCACCGCGGTGACCGAGTACCAGTCCCAGGAGGACAAGGCGCGCAACCGCCCGGTGCGTCCTCGGATCGATGAGGCGAGCGGGCTGCCGATCTTCAAGGTCACGATCGCCGATCCGTCGGCTGAGAAGGACCGCGACAAGTCGGTCACGGTAGAGATCGCCTCGCGGGTGCAGCCGGTCCCCCCGGCCGCCGTCAGCGGTCTGCCGTTTCGGCCGGTCGTGCTGGAAGGCCTGACGGTCCAGCCCCGAGCCGAAGTCTCCGGTCAGGCGAAGTGGATCAGCTGGGTCATCCGGGCCACCGGCATGCGGGCGGTGAATGAGCGAAGCAGCAAGCACACCGAGGCCAAGCCAGGCCCTGCTGGTTCCGCTGATGTCCGGTCCGCGGCGGCATAAGGGCTCGGTGCGGGTCGTGGCATTCACAGTGACCTGCTCACCCGGTCGGCAAGCAGCAGCTGGGGTGCGGCAGATCGGTCCCGGCTGGATCTCGCTGGTGCTGTCGATGGACCCCGGCCGGGTCGTGATCGACGTGCCTTCGGTCAGCGGGGGAGCCGCGGTCTTGGCCCGGTTCTGCCGCGAGCTGGCTCGCGAGGCGTCCCGGCTGGCGGCCGAGCTCGATCCCGGCCAAGCCGACACCACGGACGGCAAGTCATGACGGCAATCGAGAAGCGGAAGGAGCAGAGGCCAATGACCGGGGATAAGGCCGCGAAACCTGGTCCGCCGAGGACGTTGATGCAGGCCCATGTGGAGTTGGTGCGTATTCGGCCGGGTCGGGAGGCGTCGTTGGCGGCGTGGTTCGCGTATTACCAGCGGTCGGCGGCGTTGTATGCGGAGCTGGCCGAGATTGATCGTGGTCACCATCACGAGTGTTTGTATTGGGCGGAGCGTGAGCGCGAAAGCGGCGAAGAGATCGCGGCCCGGATCCGCGCAGAGGGACGCAAGTAACGACGGGGCGGCATGCGTCATGGGAGGGAGGTGAATTGTGAGGCGGTTACGCGGCCGTTGGGCTGGGCGGATTCAAAGAGTCAGTGCATCACATGAGATGATCTTGTGTGATGAACGGAGACTTGAGTGCGAGGTAAGGAATTGACGGCCGAGGACAGGGACGATATCCTCCGCGGGATATGCGCGGATCTGTCGAATCGGGAGATTGCCACCCGGCTGGGACGGAACCCGTCGGTCATCTCCCGGGAGATCACCCGAAACGGCGGCCGGGACAACTACCGGGTGCACGCCGCACAGGAGCGGTACGAGACGCTGAAATCCCGGCCGAAAGAGCGGAAACTGGAGCAGAACAAGCGATTGCATGACGCGGTCGCGGAAAAACTACGGGACGACTTCTCGCCGGAGCAGATCTCGGGCAGACTGAAACAGGACTATCCCGATGATCTGGGGATGCGCGTGTCCCACGAGACGATCTACCAAGCGCTGTTCCTGCAGGCGAGAGGTGAGCTGCGGACACAGCTGAAGCTGGCCCTGCGGACCGGCCGGGCCCGGCGGGTGCCGCGCGGGTCGACCCGTCCCAAGCAGGCCAGGATCGCCGGGATGGTCAACATCAGCGAGCGCCCGGCCGAGGCCGCCGACCGGGCGGTGCCGGGCCACTGGGAGGGCGACCTGATCATCGGCAAAAGCGGGAAATCGCAAATAGCGACCCTGGTGGAACGGCACAGCCGGCTCGTGATGCTTGCGCGGATCCCGTACGACCGATGCGCCGACCGGGTCGCGATAATCCTGTCCCAGCATATCGGTGAACTCCCCTGCCAGCTACGCCGATCATTGACCTGGGACCAGGGCGTGGAAATGGCTGGTCATGCCCAGTTCACAGTGGCCACGAATGTCCCAGTGTTCTTCTGCGATCCGCATTCACCATGGCAACGCGGCAGCAACGAGAACACTAACGGGTTACTCCGGCAGTATCTCCCCAAGGGAACCGATCTGTCGTGCTACACTCAAACCGAACTCGACGAGATCGCAGCGAAACTGAACCAGAGACCCCGAAAAACGCTGGGGTTCAAAACTCCGGCAGAGGTACTTGAAAAAGCGCTAATAGAAGCGGCTGATGCACTGACCGCTTGAGGCCGCCCTGTGCTGGTCGATAGCACGCAGCGGCTGTTTTGGGACTCGCGCCGAGGAAAGCGCAGACGGCGGGTTCGCCTGACGTTGCAGACGTGCCGACGTTGCGGTAGCAGGTCGTATCTGCTGGTCGGTGGGGACCGGCCTTGCGGTGGCTGCGTCAGCCTGCGATAGCACACACCGCAGCGGCGATCGTAGAAGAGTGCATGAATTTCGCACCGGGGGTGGTGCGGCGATGCCGCACGCCCTCATAAAGCACAAGACCGACGTACGCGCAGAAGCGGAATCTTCGGCTACCAACCTTGTCCGCTTCTGCGCTGTCCACACCGAGAGTTTGGAGTGAACAGTGGCAAGGATAGAACGTGGTGATGCCACGACGCCAGTCCAGGATACCCGAAAAAGGTTTCCGGTCGGCAATTGCATTGTCCACCACCCCAGCGGGTTGGGCGGGGGTGAGTCCCGATGAGTCGGTTGACGTGGACTGACCCGGCGCCGCTGGAGGTGGAGCGGCCCCGGTTGCCGTGGTGGGTGCTGCTTCCCCGCAAGCTCCTGTGGGCCACCTCGCCGATCATCACCGTGGTTGTGATGGCGATGGTTCTGGTGTTCGCCGCCCGCCGGGTGTGGCGCTATCCGCTGTTTCTGATCAGCGCCACGATCCTGATCGGCCTGGGGATGGGTTACTCCTGGTGGGCGCCCGTCTGGCTGACTGCCGGGCTGACGGTGGCGGGTGGCCTGTGGGCCTGGGCACACCCGGATTCGTTCACCCGGACCGTGATGCGGCAGGTGCGCTCGGAGTGGCGCCGCGCGCTGGTCTACGCCTGGCCGTGGAAACGGGCGATGCTGCTCTCAGACCTGACCAAACACACCGGGCACCGCCAGCGCAGCACGCACTACCCGAAGCTGCGGCGGGTCCGCTCTGATGGCTGGCGCGACCGAGTGTTGGTCAAGTTGTTGCATGGCCAGTGCGCCGATACCTACACCGCGCACACCCAGAAACTGGCCAGCTCCTTCGGTGCCCACTCCTGCCGGGTGCGGTGGACCGGCCGCGTCGGATCTGGCTGGACTTCCTGCACGCGGACCCCCTGGCCGCGCCGATAGCCGTTCCATCACTAGCGAAGCCAACCACGGGTGTGGATCTGGCGAAGGTGATGATCGGCCGGACCGAGACCGGCCGGCCGTGGGTTCTGCGGCTGCTGGACCGGCATGTCCTCGTCGCCGGGGTGAGTGACGCTGGCAAGTCGTCGGTGATGTGGGCCGTGCTCCGTGCGCTGGCGCCCTGGATCCGGCCGGGTCTGGTGCAGTTGTTCGGGATCGACCCCAAAGGAGGAATGGAACTCGGCCGTGCCGAGGACCTGTTCCAGAAGCTCGTGTGCAGCAACGGCACTGAGTTCGTCGAGCTGCTCGAACACGTCGCCACCCTGACCCGGCAACGCGCCGAAGCATTGCGACGGCAGGGGAGTCGCAAGTGGACCCCCGGTTCGGGGCAGCCGTTCGTGCTGCTGATCGTCGAGGAGTTGGCCGATGTGATCGCCTACCAACCCGACAACGCCCTGCGCAAGCGCGCCAATCTGGCATTGCAGTCCATCCTGTCCCAAGGCCGGGCACCCGGGGTCTGCGTGATCGGGCAAATCCAAGACCCCCGCAAGGACATCATCGACTTCCGGCACCTGTTCCCCACCAAGATCGCTATGCGGCTCGACGAGCCCCAACAGGTCGACATGGTCTTGGGCGACGGGGTCCGCCAACGTGGCGCGGCGGCGCACGAGATCAGCGAGGACACCCCCGGCGTCGCCTGGGCCAAGATCGCCGGCCGCCGCGACCCCGACCGCGCCCGGGCCTTCCACAGCACCGATGCCGATCTCGACGAGCTGTGCGACTACATCACCGCTGGTCGCCACGACGCACCCCGCCCGCTCACCGGAATCGAGGCAGCATGACCACCGCGATCGCTCTGCTGGACTCCCTCCGCGCCCACCTGACCGACCGCCCGGATCTGGGACGCCAACAGTGGCGGCGAACTCGCGGTGCTGCGCGGCCATGACAATGGAATTCGCGGAATAGCGTGGTCACCGGACGGTCGCCGGTTGGCCACCGCATCATACGACCGAACGGTCCGGATCTGGGACGCCGAAACGGCCGACGAGCTTGTAGTGCTGCGCGGCCATGATGATTGGGTTTGGTGTGTGGCGTGGTCACCGGACAGTCGACGGCTAGCCACCGTGTCATACGACCGGACCGCCCGAATCTGGGGCGTCGATAGCGGAACCGAAATCGCGGTGCTGCGCGGCCATGACGATTGGGTTCGGGGGGTGGCGTGGTCGCCAGACGGTCGACGGCTAGCCACCGGATCGGACGATCGAACGGTTCGAATCTGGGATGCTGATTCCCACATCGAGATTATCGTCGTGGGCGCTCATCTCAAGGGAGGGCGGTGTCAGCCGGTGGAAGCAATTGAGCTGGCCAGGAGGTCGGCGAAGACTTCTGCTGGGGTTCGGTAGCCCAGGATACGGCGTGGCCGGTTGTTGAGTTCGGTGGCCACGCAGTCGAGGTAGCTTTGGTCGTCGGTGATCTCGGTGCCTTTGGGGAAGTATTCGCGGAGCAGCCCGTTGGACGCTCCTATGTTTGTCAAGGCATCTTACCCGGGGCCGGGTGTCAAGTCGCTGGCCGTGGTGGCGTGGGGGTCCAGCCTCGCCAGCCGGTTGATGGTCTTGCGAGGGAGCTGGCCGGTAAAGGGCGAACCCGTGCGGGGATCCCTACCCGCCTTCGGCGGCCCCGCACGGACCCGTCGCGGCGCGACCGCCTTCGGCGGCCCTTGACAGGTCAGCTCCCTCGACAAGCTTGGCCGGGTGTCGAGGCAGGCCCGGTGGGTGCGCGAGCCGGTCAGGGTGCTCAGGCGGCCAGCGGTGAACGGCCCGAGCTCACACCCTCACCGTAACTGTGGGGTGGGTCGCGGCCTGGATCCGTCGGTAGAGCCGGTGGGCGAGGGTGCGCTTGAGGCAGCGTCGGATGTCGCGGTGGGTCTTGCCCTGGGCGGTGCATTTGGCGTGGTAGGCTCGGGTTTCGGGGTGGCAGCGCGTGCGGGTGATCGCCACGGTGTGCAATGCTCGGTTGAGGTCGCGGTCACCGCCACGGTTGAGGCGGTGGCGGACTCGTTGGCCGCTGCTGGCTTCTAGGGGTGCTGTGCCGGCGAGGGCGGCAAAGGCTGCCTCACTGCGGACCCGGCCCCGGTGTGACCAGCTGATGAGGAGCTGTGCTGCGACGACCGGGCCCACACCTGGCTCGGCGAGCAGTATGGGGCCTGCGGGGTGCGCTGCGATGAGAGCGGCCAGCTGGGGATCGAGGTCGTCGGTCTGCTGCTGGAGAAACCGGATCCGGGCGGCGATCGAGCGCAGAGTCAAGACCGTGATTCGATGTTCGACAGTGGCCTGGGCCGGGGCGTGCAGGTGCTCGATGCGGTCCAGCTGTTTGGCCAGTGAGCAGCCACGCAGACCGGCTCGTAGGTGCTCGGGCGCGACCACGATCAGGCTCTTGAGTTCGTTGATGGCCTTGGTGCGGCTGACCAGCACGGCTTGGCGGGTGGTCAGGATCAGGCGAAGTGCCTCACGCAAGCCCCGGGTCCGCGGGCTGGCTTGCTGCGGCGGGATAAGGCCTCACGGGCCGCGCGCACCGCGTCGATTCGGTCGCTCTTGGCGCCCCGGGCACGCTTGAGCCCACCGATCTCCACGACCTGTTCACCGGCCTCGGCAAGGAACACGGCAAGCCCCGCCGCGAAGCTGCCCGTGCCCTCCAGCGCCCACACCCGCTGGGCCGGTGCGTGGTCCTCAGCCCAGGCCAGCATCCGGGAGTAACCCGCTGCGTCGGCGCTATCCACAAGGTGGGCGCGGGCTCCACCGGTCGCGGTGTCCACCACGGCCAGATCGATGGTGTCCCGGTCGGGGTCGCCCCCGATGACGTAGTCGTACTGTTCTGCCAGCATGACCATGCGGTTGTCCTCTCATCCAGGGCGAACGCGGTCGGCACCGGTCTGGGAAGAGGTCACTGGTCGCGGCAGCACTGTGAAGGGTCACACCCGGAAGCGGACAAGCTCCTGATCAAGCCAAGACAAGTGGGCCAGGCCGGTGCCGGCAGCCCGAGAGACAGGTCAAACGCAAGACACGCCCGAAGACGGCCAGTATTCTCGAGAGTCACCCCGTGCTGCCGACACCACCCTGGCCGATCAGCCCCACCGGGCCACCTCAGACACTCACAGTGTTCTCGTTGCTACCCCGTTGCCAGGGTGAATGCGGATCGCAGAAATAGACGTCGATTCCGGTCTTGACGGTGAAGCTCGCGTGGTCGGCCATCTCTTTGCCCTGGTCCCAAGTCACACTCTTGCGGAGGAATTCGGGAAGGTTCTCCATTTTCTGAGCCAGTGTTGGCCGCCAGCCTGCGTGAGGACGGCCGCGTCACCGTGGGCTGATCATGGCGGCTGATCGGGCGGGGTTGTGGGCTGGTCCTTGCCTACGGTCGTGTGCGACGTCAGGGTGACGACGTCCGGTGGTAGGCGACGGCCCTGCCGCAGGGCGATCTTGAGCTGGGTCCGCAACTCGCCACGCGCCTGCAGGTACAAGGACTCGTAGTGAGGTCGGGACGAGGCGCGGTGCCGGTCTTTCGACTGGTCCGTTTCCTCGGCCCGCCTCCCGAACCCGGCGTGCCCATTACTGGGCACCGGGCTCTCCACAAGCCCCGCTGGTATGTCGCTGTTCCTCATGCCGTATTCGGCCAGGGTGAGGGAATCTGTGCTCCCCGGTAGACGTACCACGTGGTGTGTACTCTGGTCGGGTCGAACAGTTCCACGTTATCCACGGCGGGCCACCTACTGTAGCGATGACGCAGTTGTCGCCAAGCAGTCCGTCGGTGCTTGCGTCTTTCCCACCTGATGACCTGTGTCCATAGATAGGCCCGCAGGTAGCCGAAGGTCGCACTCGAGCAGCCGTGCTTGAAGTAGGCGGTCCAGCCCCGCAGCATCCGGTTGAGCTGATGCAGGAGGGCTTCCAACGGCAGGTTCGTGTTCTGTCGACACACTGTCTTCACCTTGGCCATGATCGCACTCAGTGCTTTCTTGGCTGGGTAGGTGTAGACATAGTGTTTCGTGGCGCCTCGCTTTCGGTGGCGCTGGATGCGCCAGCCGAGGAAGTCGAGGCCCTTGTCTTCTCTGAACTAATTTTTCGACGGTGTTGCTGATGGCGTGGCCGAGGTGACCCGGCCGGCGATGTGGGCGAAAGTGGGCATCCCGAGTTTAACGTTCCTGGTTCGACGTTGCGTTGTTGTATCGAGTTGGGCCAGTTTGTCTTTAGCACCAGAGAGGCTGACTTGCAGGCCTTCGATCTCGCCGAGCCATCCCTCGCGTTTGGCTTCGATAATGCGGGCTTCGAGGTTATCGCGGATCTCTTTTAGGCGAGACTGTTGGGTTGGGTCCGGCCTGAGTAGTGGGCATCTGACACAGGCGTGCTCGTGAATACAAGGGGTATTGAAGGCGCGTGCACAGGTGCCAACTGACAGTTTTCGAAGCTCGAAGTGTGCGAGGAACTCGTCCCATTCATTGTCTGTTGGAGTCCTGTATTCCTCGCCTGGGCGGGTGGCTCTGCGGCGAGCAATGAATGATCTGTGCGCTTCGAGGGCTTCGGTGGGATAGATAGCCTTGTAGCCCATAGTGGTTGTGATCGTGGCGTGTCCGACTATGATCTGAGCGATGTGTGGTGGCAGACCGTTCACGATCGCGTCCGTGATAAATATTCTTCGAAAATCGTGAGGCGTGAAATGGAGTGGATTCCCGTCGGTGTCGGTGATTGCACTGGCGTTCAGGGTGCGCGCAAACATCTGATAGACCGCACGGGGAGTGAAGGCGTGCTTCTCCCCACCAATGGTGCGTTGGAATAGCAGGCCCATGGGCGGCATCCAGGTCTTGTCGGAGTAGTCGTAAGCGGGGACGAGAGGAACAGAGCCATTCGGTGTGCGGATGCGGCAGATGATCGCCGACAAGACGTCGGCGAGCTCCGGATCGACCAGCAGCAGCCGCTCCTGGTCGGTCTTGGAAGGAACGATCTGCAGCAGCGGCACCAGTTCGCCGGTGGAGGGCAGCCGGTAGGACGTGATGGCCTGGTGGGTCAGCTCCAGCATCTCCTCGATCCGGCAGCCGGTTCTGGACAGCACCTCGAACGCTGCCCAGGCCCAGAACGCCTCGCCTTCTTCCAGAGTCAGATCCCGCCGGATGTCTGTGGCCACGTCCTCGGCCCAGACCTTGGCGTTGGTGGGGCGATACATGACCGGGACGCGCAGCGCCTGGCGACCGACCGTGATCGTGTCACCAGGCGCAGCGTGCCGGGCGACGGCGAGCCGCTCAGCGGCGGCCTTGCGCAGCTCGTTCGCGGTGCGGATCAGGGTGGGCAGGACCGGTAGGCGTTCGCGGGTTCGCTGATCCATCCGGGCCTTGACCGCCTGCTTCTCCTTCTTGATGCTCAGCTCAGTTTCTTTGATCGGACATGGGGAGGCCCACGACCCCCACCGGGCTGGTTCCTCCAGTGCCCACTGGGCGATATCGAGGTAAAACGCGCGAACTGTCGACAACGCTCCCGCGGCAGAGTTGCGTGGGCTGCTGACCATGCGCGTGACCCCGGTGCTCGGGTCGGTCACGGTGCGGGTCTTGGTCTTCAACCGTTCTTTCCACCCGGTAGCCACGTCCGATGGCAGATGCAGGGATGCGATGCCGGGATGGTGCTGTTCCAGGTCCGCCCAAAACAGGCCCGCCAGCTCCAGAGCCAGCCGGTTGAGGGTGCTGTAGTCGAGGCTGGGCCGGCGCTCGGTCAGGTAGTCGATGATCAGATCCCGGATCGGGCCCGGCCGCAGGCGATAACGATCGACGAGTTCGGTGGTCGACATCTGTCCGCGGGCTCGTCCGCACAGGGTTCGTAGGGTCGCCGGGGCGTCCGCGCCGAAGATGCCTCCGCGGTGCAGCAGCATGTAGAACAACGTCTTGCCGGGTGCGCCCGCCGGGCGGACCCGAGAATGCACCTCATAGAACTCCACGCAGTCGCCGACAGTGATGTCGGCGATGCGGCGGCCCTTGCAGGCCAGGATCACTGCGATCCGCGCCTTCGCCGGCTGGGCATTGGCCTTGATGATCGTGGGATCGTCGGCGATCACCCGATCCAGCGTGCCGAACCCCTCAACATCACGGTACTGCGCCATGCCGGTGGCTAACGTGCACGAGCCCCGGCTGAGCAGCCAGGCTGCGCTGGGGCGGATCACGTCCGCGCAGATCAGCATCAGCAGACCTGAGCCTAGGATGCCAGGATTGGCCGACTCGCCTCGTGTGGTCAGCCACTCACTCGGCAATCGTGCCCAGTCCGCGCCCGAAGATTCTTCCTGACCGCTGGCCAGCCAGCGCTGTTGCCACGTATCGCCGGGAAACGTGGCCAACCAGTCGAGGAACTTCCCGACACCGCGCATCCGCGGGACATGCGTCTTGCGGTAGTCGGCACGAAAAGGTGAGTCGTCCAGCCGATGCAGCACCTCTTGTCGTGACTGCGTCGTGTGCAGCCACGACATCTCTGGCGGTCGAGGCGGGAACCGACGGCGCAGCGCCTGAACGCCCAGACGATCAGATTCCGTGGATTCGTCACCTGGTTCGGCCGTGTCTGGTCGTCCACTGTGGATCGCGGCGTCCAGCTCTGCAGAATGCACCCCCATGCCACCTGCGGTCAGACTCACGCCGGCGCCCCCGGTCTTCCCCACAAGATGGCCAGTGACTGCGGGTCGTAGGCGGGGCCAGTTGGTGGCGACGGTTGCTGCTCCCGTCGTCGAGCTTGCCGGGCATGGTGGGCCAGGACCTGTTCCACCACCTCGTCCCGGTTAGGGGCCATATACAGCTGTGTCGTGGTCAGCGCGGCGTGGCCCAGTACGGCTTGCACGTGGGTTAGCGGCAGATCGGGGTCGCGGGCCATCCTTCGGGCCGCACAGTGCCGCAGGTCATGCAGAGTCCAGTCCGATCCGAGTGATGCATTGACCCGCTCGAACATGCGGTGCGCGGCGTGGTAGGTCAGTGACCGATAGGGGCGCCGCAGTGTCCACCACAACGGTTGTGTCCGCCCGGCCGGCACCAACCCTCGCATCGCCTGCTGGTAGATCCGCAGGTGCACGAACGCGTCCGGAGATGCGGGAACCTGCTGGACCGCCCGCGTACCCTTGCGCACCACGGTGATCACCTGCTGTCCAGGGTCGACGTCGGCCACCCGCATTCCCAGCAGTTCCGAGGCGCGGACCCCGCCGGAAACCCAGAACGCGACCAGCGCTCGATCCCGATCCGAGGGCAACGCCGCGAAGATCTCGTCGAACCTCTCATCTGGGATTCCGCGGGGGATGCGCCGTGGGACCCGCGGCCGATAACGGCCCACCCGGTCGCGGCGGAACTCGGTCATCGGGTTGTGATGGGCGTTCGCCCGACCCGAACGTCGGGACCGGTCCAGCGGGAACGGGTTGATGATCGGTCCGGTACCAGCCTCGAGATGGAACTCGTAGAACGTGCGCAGCACGGTTTCGCTATGCGCGAGGGTGGTCACCGCGTATTGCGAACCTGGAGACGACTTCCCGGTGACGGCGTTTGCTGCTCCCGCAGCCGTTGTGCTCACGGCCGCACCAGTCTTGGTCCGCCGCGGTTTGGTGGTCGACTGGATCCAACAACTAAAATCTCGCGCTTCGATCCGACTCGCCCGGTCCCAGCCCACGTCCACGGCGGCAAGGAATCGCCACCACCGCAACAAATCCATCCCATAGGACCGGACGGTCGCCACCGAACGGCCGGATGCCAGCAACTCCCGGAAGAACACGCCGACCGGTTCCACGGACGCACCAGCTGCATCGACCAACCGATACGGCTCGGTCGGCACGCCTGCCGTCTCGACCAACTTGCCGACCCTGGGGACGACAAGCGCCGTCAGATCCCGACCGGCACCCTCACCAATGATCACGCCGGCAAGTTAGCGGGCACCCTTCCGCCACCACGCACTACCTGCCGAAACTCCACAATTAGTTCAGTCAACAGGGCGATGTGGGTGATCAGTGTCTTGTCCGGTGACAGGCGTAGGCCCATCGGGGACAAGACGTCCGCTGCTTGTTCGCGGAGGATCTCCGCGTGTTCCTGGGTGCCCGAGATGACCAGGCACCAGTCGTCCGCCTATGCCGCGCGCCGTGTTATGCCGCACCGCTCGGATCGGTGCAGGTCAGTGCCGGTGGTGGGCTCGCTGGATGCGGCATAACTCGACCGTGGTGAGTAGCCGGGCTCAGATCAGAGGTTGTCGAGGAAGCGCAG
>JBGSWT010000004.1:0-3203 GCA_041751815.1 Pseudonocardiaceae bacterium | reverse complement strand
ATCTGCGCTACCAGCGCTTGCTGCAAACCCAGCAGTCGAGTGACCAACTTCCACCCTCCACAACCCCTCCGCCCTCTCCAGGAACTCCTGCACCGCCGGCACCTTGGCATGCGGTGTCAGTTGCTGGATGAGGTCGCAGAGACGAGCAGCATTGAGGGCTGAAGACTGGTTCTCAGCCAGGTGGACCGCCTCGATGCCTTTGCTGGCGGCAGCCTCCAGATCCCGCTGCTTACCTGGGCGCACCAACGCCTCGACAAGATGGGTCAGGTAGTACACCTGGTTGCAATCAAAAGGGGCGTCGAACATGGCGATGCCCTGCTCGAGCATGGTTGCCGCCTGGTCGGCCCGGCCCAGCCGCAGCAGACACTCCCCGGCGCTGGTCATGATCTGTGGCGGGCGCACCCAGTACAGGTACGGCAGGTCGTCGTCGGTCGCGGGCTGTTCGATGAGACTGCGGGCCCGGGAGACTGCCGCAGCGCAGGCCGAGGCGTCGTTCACGACCGCGAAGGCATGGGCCTGCTGGCTGTAGAGTTGAGCGAGCAGGCGTGAGGTCTGCCAGCCTCGCGTGCCGGCCACCGCGGTCTCGACGAGCGTCACAGCCTCGGCAGGTTGCTCCTGGTAAGCGGCCTGGTAGGCCATCTGGCCCATGATGTGGGCACCGAGTGGCCGGTCATCGACAGCATGGGCGGCACGCAGGGCCGCGATGGTGTAGCGCTGCGCCAGCCCATGCTCAGCCGTGTCGAAACCGCACCACCCCACCAGTCCTCCGAGCTCGGCGAGCGCACGGTGGAGCTTGCGGCCGGTGGCGGCGTCATACGAGGCCTCATCCAGGATTTCGGCGACCCAGCTGAAGTTGTATCGAGCCAGCGCCAGCACGTCACCGCCACCAGAGGTGTCCTCCATCGCCTTCAGCTCGACGATCATGGCGGGAAGCCGGTCGACGAGGCTCGCTGACACCCGGCGTCCGGCCAGCCCGGACATCAGCGGTTCCGGCTCGTGCACCAGCCACTGATGGGCCGGAGCTGTCAAAGCTGGACCGGTCAGGGCCAAGAACACCCGGCGCTTCACCCGACCACCACCGCTCAGCAGGACTGCCGCCTCGACGGTACCCCGATGGTTCCAGGGGGCGACGAGCACCGAATCGTGCTCGGGATCCCCCGTGTGTTCACCGTTGCTGTCCGAGCTGGGCTGCGCACCGGGTGGCTGCCACCCACCAGGCGAAGAGAGCATCCCGCTCGAGCTGCTCCCCGCGAGGTCGCTTCCAGCCTGTTCGGTTGACGCCAGCTGTCGCGTCTGGTCCGGCAGCCGGAACCACAGCAGTTCCGGCGGTATCCGTAACACTCGCGCCCAGTGCTGCAAGGTGTCGAGGAGCTGGAGCGGTGGTCCGGTCTCGAACCGGCTGACCTGCGGCTGGCGCAAGCCCAGCCACTGGCCGAGGAGAGTCTGGGAGATACCGCTCAGGCCGTAGGTCGCACAGTGATCGGGATGCATACGGTAGGCGCGGGAGACTCGGCCCATGTGCCGGGCGGCGAAAGCCTCCTCGAACTGCTCGGTCTGCCAGAACTCGGCGGTGACGTCGGCCGGGGCGATGAGCTTGTCACGCGAGGAACGCTCACAAGGAGCACACTGACGGCCGGGGTTGTCCTTCGCGAGTCGCGTGCCACATCGGCAGTAGTACTGCTGTGGTCGTTTCGATCCCATTCGTATCCCCCTCCGGCACTGGTTGGTTCCGGGGAGTGTAACCGGGGCGTCTCATGACCCAACACCGCGGGCTGACCATCGAGGATGGCCTCGCCTTCCACCCGATGGATACGACTATGCATCGGGTGGATAAGCTTATGCGTTGCATAGCATATCGGATAGTGACTATCTCTTTTTGAGTGATCGCCAGGCACCCAGGACCGAGACGACTGCCTGCATCGCATGACTGCCAGACGCGCGAGACCCCTGACTCGCTAGCGGCCGACAGTGATCCCCGGGATGCAGTGAGAGGTGGTTGCTTGGTTCTGGGTGCCGCCTCAGTAGGTCCGCGCCAGGTTGCGACGACGCTTGTACCGCGGCAAGCACCGGCCGGGTGCGGGGAGACGTGTTCGACCCCAGCGATGGCCACAAGGGCAGTGGCATGGGAGGAGGAGTTAATGAGGAACTCTGAGGGTGAGGCTACGTGATGAAGCATGGCAGTCCTGTACCCAAACCAGCCCCAGTCGGCTGGGTCTATCTGGAAGACGGCTTCACGATCCGATGGCGACGGGGCGATACGGTGGCCTATGTCTTCTATGGTGAGCAGCGATGGGCAGATCCGGCTACACACCCTGTGGCAGCGACCATACCAGTGAGAGTTGAAGGCTGGACCGACCATGCTCACATCCGCAGCGTCGGTGAGCGCTGGGTTCAAGAGAAGGCCGGGAAACCAGGGAGATCCGGTGCGACTACGCTAGCCGATCAGCTCCGGACAGTGCTGTCGAACGGCAGTCCGACGGACGAGCAGATCAGGCGGATTGCGGGGAGGCGGGTTGGTAGGGTGGGCTAGCGATCCTTGGTCGCTGGCAGCTTGATTTCAAGCGGTCTGCGACCTGGTGCGGGAGACCGTCGCCGCGTAACGGGAAGCTGTTCCCGAGGAAACGCGCCCGCCACGCCCGGTCGGTGTCCTGGGTTCACCACCGATCACCGACCGCGCGACAGGGGGCGGGCATGATTCTGGACGGGTTGCACCGCGACGTGGTAGTCGTCGGCGGGGGCAGGTCGGCCTCGCCGTGAGCCACTGCCTCACCACGCGCGACGTGCCGCACCTCGTCCTGGAGCGCGAGCGAGTAGGCCACGAGTGGGCGAATCGGCGCTGGGACACGTTCTGCCTGGTCACCCCGAACTGGCAGTGCTGGCTGCCCGGCTTCGACTACATCGGCAGCTACGGCGGCACCGACCCGGACGGGTTCATGGCCCGCGACGAGATCGTCACGTTCCTGCGCGCCTACGCCGCCACCTTCGACGGATACTCAGCGCGTTCGACGCTGAGCTGCCATCAGGGGTGTTCGAGGTGGACCCAGCCCTCGATGTCCTCAGGCGTGCGGGGACTGGGGCCGATGTACTGCGCCGACGGGCGGACCAGCTTGTTCTCGTGCTTCTGCTCCATGATGTGCGCCGACCAGCCCGCGGTGCGGGCGCTGGTGAACATCGCCGGCATCATGTGCGCTGGGACGTCGGCG
>JBGSWT010000003.1:0-9156 GCA_041751815.1 Pseudonocardiaceae bacterium | reverse complement strand
GCTGCTGGCGACGGGATGGACTCCGGCCGGCACGCGGCGACGCTGTCCGCCGGCGAGCCAGGGATGCTGCACGGCGCGCTGTCCTACCTGCTGCAGGACGACGACGGGCAGACCGTGGAGACGCACTCCATCTCGGCCGGCCTGGACTATCCCGGGGTCGGACCCGAACATTCCTGGCTCAAGGACACCGGGCGCGCCGAATACCGGCCGATCACCGATGCGCAGGCGATGGACGCCTTCCAGCTGCTGTCCCGCACGGAGGGGATCATCCCGGCAATCGAGTCGGCGCACGCGGTGGCCGGTGCGTTGCAGCTCGGGGCGGAGCTGGGGGAGGACGCCTTGTTGCTGGTCAACCTGTCCGGCCGGGGCGACAAGGACGTGGACACCGCGGTGACGTGGTTCGGCCTGCTGGAGGACCAGCAATGACCGCCGACGTACTTCTTCCCGCGGAGGCGGCAGAATGACCGCCCGGTTGGCGCCGTTGTTCCAGGGCTGCCGGGCCGAGCACCGAGCAGCCCTGATCGGCTATCTGCCCGCCGGTTATCCCACCGTGGACGACTCGCGAGCGCTGTTGGGCGCCATGCTGGACAGTGGCTGTGATCTGGTCGAAGTCGGCGTGCCCTACTCCGACCCGGTGCTGGACGGGCCGACCATCCAAGCGGCCGCCGAGGCTGCCTTGCGCGGCGGGGTACGGCTGCGTGACGTGTTCTCGGTGGTGGAGTCGGTCGCCGCCGCCGGGGGGCGCGCGGTAGTGATGACTTACTGGAACCCGGTGCATCGCTACGGCGTGAACGCCTTCGCTCGGGACCTCGCCGCCGCGGGGGGCCTCGGCGTCATCACTCCCGACCTGATTCCTGACGAGGCACAGGACTGGCTGGCCGCGGCGCAGGCGCACGACCTGGACCGGATCTTCCTGGTGGCTCCGTCGTCGACCGAGCAGCGGATCGCCGACACCGTGGCGGCGACCCGCGGCTTCCTCTATGCGAGTTCGGTGATGGGAGTGACCGGTGCCCGTGACGCGGTCAGCAGCGCCGCCTCGACGCTGGTCGGCCGGGCGCGTCATTACACACAAGAGCTGCCGGTAGGCGTCGGGCTTGGCGTACGCAACGGCGTGCAGGCGGCCGAGGTGGCGTCCTTCGCAGACGGGGTGATCGTCGGCTCCGCCTTCGTGACCGCCGCGAAGCAGGGCGAGCCAGGCGTGCGCGCCCTAGCGACCGACCTCGCGGACGGCGTGCGCCGCCCCGCCCCACAACCCGCCTGACCCTCCTCCCGGTCCGCATTCAGCCTCCCGTTCCACATTCAGCGGGCTGAGCGGGGTTATTGGCACCGAATAACCCCGCTCAGCCCGCTGAATGCGCAAAAGCCGGGGGCAGATACCGTGTCGCCCGTGTTCACTGCGATGTTGCTTGCCGCGATCCCCAGCCCGGATCGGGGAGTTTGGTACCTGGGACCGGTACCGATTCGGGCTTATGCGCTGTGCATCATCGCCGGCATCGTGGTGGCCATCCTGTGGGGAGAACGTCGCTGGCAGGCCCGGGGTGGCCAGCCCGGGGCCGTGACCGATATCGCCGCGTTCGCGGTGCCGTTCGGCCTGGTGGGTGGACGGCTCTACCACGTGGCGACGGACTGGGAGCAGTACTTCGGGCCCGGTGGTGACCCACTGGACGCGCTGAAGATCTGGCAGGGCGGGTTGGGTATCTGGGGGGCGATCGCGCTCGGCAGTCTCGGGGCCTGGATCGGCTGCCGGCGTCGAGGCATCCCGCTGCCGGCGATGGCAGACGCGGTAGCGCCGGCCATCGTCGTCGCCCAGGCGATCGGCCGGCTGGGCAACTGGTTCAACCAGGAGCTTTACGGCGGCCCGACCTCGCTGCCCTGGGGACTGGAGATCCGCGAGCGGGTGAACCCGGCTACCGGTGCTCTTGATCCATTGAATGGGGTCGCGCAGGGTCCACCAGTGGCGATCGTGCACCCGATCTTCCTCTACGAATTGCTGTGGTGCCTGGGCGTCGCGGCGCTCGTCGTGTGGGCCGACCGACGTTTCCGGCTTGGCCACGGGCGTGCCTTCGCGCTCTACGTCGCGGGTTACACCCTGGGCCGGTTCTGGATCGAGCTGATGCGCACCGACCCGGCCACGATGGTCTTCGGACAGCGGATCAACGTGATCACGTCAGTCGTGGTGTTTCTCGCTGCGGTGCTCTACCTGGTGCTGGCCCGCCGTGGCCGAGAGGATCCGGACACCCTCCACGGTCATGCCCGGGCTCAGCGCGCGTCAGCCGACGTGTAGCGGGTAGCACCGATCCGGCGAGTCCCGCGCTTTGCGGACTGGTCACTCGCACGAAACCTGGTGGTGTCAGACCGGGCAGTACGCACCACTAGGCTGGGAGCTGTGACTCGACGCGCGAAGATCGTCTGTACGATGGGTCCGGCCACCGCGACCCCGGAGAAGATCCGGGAGCTGGTCGAGGCCGGCATGGACGTTGCCCGCCTCAATTTCAGCCACGGCACGCACGCTGATCATGAGCGGGTCTACAAGATGGTCCGGCAGGCCAGCGATGAGTACGGCAAGGCGGTGGGGATCCTCGCTGACCTTCAGGGACCGAAGATCCGGCTGGGCCGGTTCGCGGCCGGTCCGGTGGAGTGGCGCACCGGCGACCGGGTGCGGGTAACCGTCGAGGACGTCGCCGGTACCCATGACCGGGTCTCCACCACCTACGCTGGGCTGGCCGCTGACGCCCGCGAGGGCGACGCACTGCTCGTCGATGACGGCAAGGTCGCCTTGATGGTCCGCAAGGTCGAAGGCTCCGACGTGGTCTGCGAGGTCGTCGAGGGTGGCACGGTCAGCGACCATAAGGGCCTTTCTCTGCCCGGGATGAACGTCTCGGTGCCGGCGTTGTCCGCCAAGGACATCGCCGACCTGGAGTTCGCGCTGCGGCTGCGGGTGGACCTGATAGCGCTGTCCTTCGTGCGTTCGCCGGCCGATATCGACCTGGTACACCGCACGATGGACGAGGTGCCTGGTGGCCGGCTGCCGGTGATCGCCAAGCTGGAGAAACCTGAGGCGGTGGAAAACCTCGAGGCGGTCGTGCTGGCCTTTGACGGGATGATGGTGGCTCGTGGTGATCTCGGAGTCGAACTGCCCTTGGAACGTGTGCCGCTGGTGCAGAAGCGGGCCATCCAGATCGCCAGGGAGAATGCGAAACCGGTCATCGTGGCCACCCAGATGCTCGATTCCATGATCGGCAATGCCCGGCCGACCAGAGCGGAGGCCTCCGACGTGGCCAACGCGGTGCTCGACGGCGCCGACGCGGTCATGCTGTCCGGGGAGACCAGCGTCGGTCGCTACCCGATCCAGTCCGTCGAAACGATGAGCCGCATCGTCGAGGCGGTCGAGGCCGACTCGCCGCACGTCCCACCGCTTAATCACGTGCCGCGAACCAAGCGAGGTGTGCTGTCCTACGCGGCCCGCGACATCGGGGAGCGGTTGGCGGCCAAGGCGCTGGTGGCCTTCACTCAGTCCGGGGACACCGTTCGCAGGTTGGCCCGATTGCACACCCACCTACCGCTGCTGGCCTTTACTCCGGAGCCCCCGGTGCGCAACCAGCTGGCGCTGACCTGGGGCATTGAGACCTTCCTGGTGCCCAGGGTGGAGACCACCGATGCGATGGTCCGGCAGGTGGATCTAGCGATGTTGACGATCGGGCGATACCAGCCGGGCGATCTGGTGGTGATCGTGGCTGGATCTCCGCCGGCCACCGTGGGGTCCACCAATCTCATTCGGGTGCACCGTTTGGGCGAAGAGGACCTTGGCTGACCCTCCGCCGAGCGCTTGCGTGACCCCGATACCACGCGGCCAGCCCGTGGTGGACCGTCTGGTGGCCTTGCTGGACCTTGAGCGCATCGAGGATGACATCTTCCGCGGCGTCAGCCCCTTGGAGCCCTCGGCGCGGATCTTCGGGGGGCAGGTCGCCGGTCAGGCGCTGGTTGCGGCCGGTCGCACCGTGCCGCCTGAGCGGGGGGTGCATTCGCTGCACGCCTACTTCATCCGGGCCGGTGATCCGCGGGTGCCGATCGTCTACGACGTGGACCGGATTCGCGACGGGCGATCATTCACCACTCGGCGGGTGGTGGCGATCCAGCACGGCAAGGCGATCTTTTCGCTGTCGGCGTCGTTCCAGCTATCGGAGCAGGGCCTGGAGCATGCCGACACGATGCCCGAGGTCGCGCCCCCGGAACAGCTCGATGAGCTGGACACCTGGGCACGCCGTGCCGGTGATGCTCCATACGCGATCACGCGCATGCCGCGGCCGTTCGATCTGCGCTACGTGACCCCGCCGGTGTGGGCGGGGGAGCGAGATGATGCCAGATCCGGGGAGCACCACCAGCTGTGGTTGCGCGCCGATGGCGCGCTGCCCGACGATCCGCTGGTGCACGTGTGCGTGCTCGCCTTCGCCTCGGACCTGACCTTGCTCTGGTCGGTGGCAGCCGGGCACGGTCACACGCTGGGCCACGACCTCGTGGCCGCCAGCTTGGATCATGCGATGTGGTTCCATCGACCGTTTCGGGCCGACGAGTGGGTGCTCTATGACTGCGCCTCACCGTCGGCAACAGGAGGACGAGGGCTGGCCACCGGACGGTTCTTCAGTCGAGATGGCAGGTTGGTCGCCAGCGTGGTCCAGGAAGGCCTGGTCCGGGTCCGCCGCTGAGGTCGATCCCCTGTGCTCCCGTTCACCTGCACAAAATCGGTTCACCGCGCCGACATGGACGACACGAAGGTTGGTCAAGGCCCGAAGGACGACCCGGCCCAGGTCGCCAAGCAGGGCTTTGATGCTCTCATGGCGGAGAAGGAAAAGATCGTTGCGGGTTCGGCCAAGACCAAGGCGCAGGGCGTCGGAAACAAGGTGCTTCCCGATAAGCTCAAGGCGGCCGCCCACCGGCGGATGGCGGAGCCGGGGTCCGGGGACTAGGAGGCGCTTCCGACTCCCCGGCAGGTGCCATAGGAGGTCAACGGCGATGGCGCGTGCTATCTGGACAGGATCGATCAACTTCGGCCTGGTGGTGATCCCGGTCGGACTGTTCAGCGCGACCCAGGATCACACCGTCCATTTTCACCAGTTTCAACGCGGCACCGCTGACCGTATTCGTTACCAGCGGATCAACGAGCGCACCGGCAAGGAGGTGGACTACGCCGATATCGTCAAGGGTAAGGACATCGGCGGCGAAGACTACGTGCTCGTCGAGCCCGAAGAGCTAGAGGCTATTGCCCCGGGTCGTTCCCGCACTATCGACATCACCACGTTCGTCGATCTCGACGAGATCGACCCCCTCTACTTTCAGAAGACGTACTGGCTCGCTCCCACCGGCGAGCAGTACGCCCGCCCCTACGCGCTGCTGTGCGAGGCCATGGCGCGGACCAACCGCGCGGGCATCGCGACCTTCGTCATGCGCGGCAAGGAATACCTCACCGCGATCCGCGCCGATGACGGCGTGCTGGCGTTGGAGACCCTATTCTTCGCCGACGAGATCCGGCACCCGATCGACGATCTGGACATCCGGCCGGAACGGGCGCCGGCCCGGGGCAAGGAGCTGGACATGGCGGTTGGATTGATCGAGTCGATGAGTGGGCCTTGGCGCCCGGATGACTACCACGACACCTACAGCGAACGCGTGGAGCAGCTCATCGAGGACAAGCGCCACGGCCGCGAGGTTGTCACCGCGGCGCAACCGCCCGAGGCTACCGAGATGTCGGACCTGCTCACAGCGTTGCAGCGCAGTATCGACTCAGCTCGCAGCGGCGGGCACCGGCCGGAGCGCCGGGACGGCAACGAACCGGATCTCTCTCAGACCAGCAAGGCCGAGCTCACCGAGATGGCCCGCGCCCTCGGCGTCCCGGGCCGGTCGAAGATGGACCGCGGCGAGCTGGAGAAGGCTGTGGCCGAGGCGTCGGGCGACTGACTGCAGCGTGCGATGAGCGACCGGCAGGAGCGGCTGCGGGATTACCGGGCCAAGCGCGATTTCTCGGTCACCGCAGAGCCCGCCGGGTCAGAGGTGGCGGCGGGCTCGGGTCGGTTCGTGGTGCAACGCCACCGCGCCCGCCGTCTGCACTATGACTTGCGGCTGGAAGTGGACGGGGTGTTGGCCAGCTGGGCCGTGCCGAGGGGGCCGACGCTTGACCCCAAAGCCAAGCAGCTGGCGGTCCATGTCGAGGACCATCCCCTCGAATACTTCGACTTCGAGGGCGTCATTCCGCCAGGGGAATACGGCGGGGGCGACGTCATCGTGTGGGACTGGGGGACGTGGCAGCCGTCGAGGACTGATAACCCGGCACGGGCGATCGAGCGCGGCGAGCTGCACTTCGACCTCCACGGCGAAAAGCTCGCCGGTCGTTTCGTGCTCGTCCGCACGAACGAGGACCGGCCGGGCAAAGAACAGTGGCTTTTGTTGCACAAGAACGACGACCACGCGCAACCCGGGTGGAACCCTGAGGACCACCCCAAGTCGGTCAAGAGTGGACGCACCAACGACGAGGTCGCCGCGGCTCCCGAGGCGCTGTGGCGCAGCGACCTGCCTGCCGGCGAAGCTGCCGTCCGGTTGGATCCGGAACCAGGACCTGCCTGGGATCCGCCCACTGGGGAAGAGCTCGCCGCGCTGGACGCGCTCGGGTCCCAGGGCCGGTGGGTTGTGCAGGGCGACGAGCTCAAGCTGACCAACTTGGACAAGGTGCTCTTCCCCGCGCGGGAGGGGCAGCACCCGATCACCAAGCGCGACCTTGTCCGCTACCACGCCGTGATCGCGCCTTTCATGCTGCCCTACCTGGCCGGCCGCCCGGTGAACTCACACCGATACCCCGATGGGGTCGACCGCCCTGGGTTCTGGCACAAGGAGGTTCCCAGCCATGCGCCGGAGTGGCTGACCCGCTGGCACAACGAGGAAGCCGACCCGGGAGAGACCCAGTGGTACGCCGTCATCGACAGCGTGCCCGCTCTGGTCTGGCTGGCAAACTTCGGCGCGGTCGAGTTGCACCCGTGGACATCCCGGCTGCCCGACGTGCATCAGCCGACCTGGGCCTTGATCGACATCGATCCCGGCTCCCGCAGCACCTTCGACGACGTCCTCGTGCTCGCGCGCCTGTACCGGGTGGCGCTGGACCACCTCGGCGTGGCGGCGATGCCGAAGGTCACCGGCAAGCGGGGCATCCAGATCTGGGTCCCTGTCAGGCCGGGCTACACCTTCAGCGACACCAGAGCTTGGGTCGAGAAGGTCTCCCGCGCCGTCGGCCATGTGGTGCCGGATCTGGTCAGCTGGGAATGGCACAAAGACCGCCGGGAAGGGCTGGCCCGCCTGGACTACACCCAAAACGCCATCAACAAGACGCTGGTGGCCCCATTCAGCGCTCGGCCCGCGCCGGGAGCGCCGGTGTCTGTCCCCCTCCAGTGGGCCGAACTCGACGATCCCGACCTCCGGCCGGACCGTTGGACCACCCGGACGGTCATCGACCGAGTGCACACCTGCGGCGATCCCCTTGCGCCGCTCGTCGACCGGCATCAGGAACTGCCGAAGGTGTAGCTCGGTCGCGCTGCATGTCATGCCAACACCGACAATGTGGCGGTGGGTGTCCTCTTGCCTGATCCGGTGGCGCCGATGATGGCGAGCGTCGGGGTGGCACCCAGCGGTGCCGGTTGGGCGTTCGAGTGGAAGTGGGACGGTGTCCGGGCGATCGTCGCGGCGACTCCTGGATTGGTACGGGCGACCTCACGCAACGGCCGTGACATCACCGCCGGCTACCCCGAGCTCGACGTGCTGGGCGCGTTGGTGGACCGGCCGGTGCTGCTGGACGGCGAACTGGTCACCCTCGATCAGCACGGCCGACCGAACTTCGGGCGGCTGCAGTCCCGGATGCATGTGCGGCACCCGTCGCCGGCTCTGGTGCGCTCGGCGCCGGTGCTGTTCTACGTCTTCGATCTGTTGCATCTCGATGGATCGCTGCTGGCCAAGCCCTACGTGCAGCGGCGGAAGCTGTTGGATCAGCTGCAGCTCACCGGCGGGCCGGTGAACACCCCGGCTAACCACACCGGCATCGCCGCCTCGGTGTTGCTGGACCTGGCCGGGCAGCACGGCCTGGAGGGTGTCGTCGCCAAACGGCTGGACTCTCGCTACGAACCGGGCCGTAGAGCCCGTACCTGGATCAAAACGCCGCTGCGCCACACCCAGGAAGTGATCATCGGTGGGTGGCGTCCAGGTGAAGGAAACCGCGCCGGCACCATCGGCGCGCTGCTGCTGGGCGTGTACGACGAGACCGGACAACTGCGCTACGCCGGGGACATCGGTACCGGTTTCACCGACCGCATGCTCCGAGATCTGCAGGCCATGCTGGACACCCGCGAGCGCCCTAGCAGCCCTTTCGACGAAGCGGTACCCCGCGAGCACGCCCGCCACGCCCGCTGGACCGAACCGGAGCTGGTTGGCGAGGTCGAGTACCGCCAATGGACAACAGACGGCCGGCTACGGCACGCCTCATGGCGCGGCCTACGACCAGACCGCGATCCGCGAGAGATCGTGCTGCCTGAGCCGCGCCGTTCCCTGTGGCCGCCGCACCGCTGAGGTGGTAGGAGAGGTTCGACGATCCTCATACGGCACGGGAGGCGGGATGTTGGCGATCACGCTGGGAAGGCGGCGCGGGTGAGCAGCGCCAGCGCCGCGGAATCCCGCGCCGGGGTTGGGCTCACCAGCCTTGACCAGCCCCTGTTCGACGGCGTGGACGCGACCAAGCGGGACCTGGTGGACTACCTGGATGCCGTCCGGGACCGCATCCTGCCCGAGCTCCGGAACCGTCCGCTTTCGGTGATCCGCGTGCGGCCCGGCCAGCAGCCATTCATGCAGAAGAACGTGCCGAAGTACACCCCGGAGTGGGTGCGAACGACCACCGTGTGGGCGGAGGCGTCCCGGCGCGACGTGGTCTACGCCCTGTGCGATGACCGGCGCACGCTGCTGTGGTTTGCCAACCAGCGCGCTGTGGAATACCACCCGACTTTGATACGGGACGGGGCGAGCCACCCGACGCACCTGGTGCTCGACCTCGATCCGCCGGTCGGTGACGCGTTCGCGCACGTCGTCCGGGCGGCGCAGCTCGTGCGGCAGGCTCTGGCCGACGCCGGGCTC
>JBGSWT010000002.1:0-2047 GCA_041751815.1 Pseudonocardiaceae bacterium | reverse complement strand
GCCGGGCGCGCACCTCGGCCTCACCCAGCGGGAGAGCGAGGTGCTTTCGCTGATGGTCGCCGGCTCGTCCAACCGCGCCATCGCCGCCACCCTGGTAGTCGGCGAGGAGACCGTCAAGAGCCACGTGCGCGGCATCTACCGCAAGCTAGAAGTCACCGACCGGGCAGCAGCAGTGGCAACCGCGATGCGGGAAGGCCTGTACCGCTAGCGCGGTACAGGCTCGTGAGTGCGCAATTCAGTGTTAATGACGTCGAATGACTCGAATGACACTGTTACGCACTCACGAGGGCTACCGCAGCCGAGTTGGGACCCACCCGGTCGGCCAGCGCCTGCTGGCCCTCAGCGACCAGCGCGGGATCGCCATGCCAGGCCTTCAGCGCCGGGTCGACCAAAGCGCGCCCGAAGGAGAAGGTCAGCGGCCACGGTGTGGCGTGCTGCTGCATCGCGGCCAGGTTCGCGGTGGCCACCTCCGGAGACTGACCGCCGGACAGGAACGCCACGCCAGTCAGCGTCTCAGGCAGCACTCCCAGCAGCGTGGTCACGGTCTGCTCGGCGACTTCTTCGGGACTGGCCTGCTGACCCGACGTCGAGCCCGGCACCACCATGTTCGGCTTCAGCACGATGCCGGCGACATCGACCCCGGCGTCTTCCAGCTCGAACATCACCAGCTTCAGGGTGGCTGAGGTGACCTCGGCGCAGCGGTCGATGGTGTGGTCGCCGTCCATCAGCACCTCAGGCTCGACGATGGGCACGATGGTCGTTTCCTGGCACAGTGCGGCATAGCGTGCCAGCGCGTGAGCGTTGGCACGCAACGCGCGAATCGTCGGCGTCCCCTCGGCGATGGTGATCACGGCGCGCCACTTGGCAAACCGGGCCCCCCGTGCTGCGTAGTCGACCAACCGCTCCCGAAGGCCGTCCAGCCCCTCGGTTATCTTCTCCCCTGGCGCGTTGGCCAGCGGCTTTGCCCCGGTATCGACCTTGATTCCAGGCAGGATGTCCAGCGCGTGGATGGCTAGCGGGAAAGTATTGCCGTCAGCGAGCTTCTGGTTGAAGGTTTCGTCGGACAGGATTACTCCGCTGATACCGCGGTGCAGCTCCGGGGTGGTGAGAAGCATCTCGCGGTAGGCCCGCCGGTTCTCCGCGGTCGCGGCAACCCCTGCCTTCTCCAGCCGGGAGGACATGGTGCCGATGCTCTCGTCGGCCGCAAGGATGCCGCGCGGTCGGCTCACCATCGCCTGGGCAGTCGCGTGCAGCGCCTCGATCATGACTCTCCCTCCACCGGGGCGGGTCGGTTCACGCCGCCGTGGTCGAGCCTAGACCGGGACCGGCGTGGCATACCTCCCCCAGTGGGTGGATCGGGTGGGGGTATCAGCGACATCCCCAAAGACGTCCCAGTAGATGTCCCGGCGGACGTCCTAGCAGACGTCCTAGCAGACGTCCCAGCGGGCACGGGGGCCGCCGGGCCGTGTGCCCGCCATCCGGACGCCCGCAGGTGACGGATGAACAGCCAGGTGGCAGCGCCGGAATAGCCACCAACGGCCGCATGCCACGGCCGCCGCAGCGGGGTGCCCGGAGTGGCCATCTCCACCAGCCGGCCGTCGGCGATCAGATCGACGATGGCGTCCCGGGAGACCAGCGTGCACCCCAGCTCGGCTACCGCCCCGGCTACCACCGCCCCGTTGGAACCCAGTACCAGCCGCGGCGGTGCGACGTCCTGAGACTTCAGGTAGGTCTCCACCCGCGTGCGGGTTGCCGAGCCCTCCTCGCGCAGCAGCCAGGGGGTCTTCGTCCAGTCGAACGTCTCGGCGACCGAGGGCGCTGCCGCGACCACGAGCTCATTGGGCTTGGTGGCCACCACCCGCACCTCGACCCCCGAGGGCGGCCGTCCGGCGATCACGAGATCGACCTCGTGGGCACTGACCAGGTCCCACACCTGCGCGCTGGGTGCGACCTCCAGCGCCAGTGCGATTCGCGGGTGCCGGCGGCGGAACGCGGCCAGCAGCGCGGGCAGCAGGTGTTCCCCGGCGGTGGTGACCGCGGCCAGTCG
>JBGSWT010000001.1:0-6904 GCA_041751815.1 Pseudonocardiaceae bacterium | reverse complement strand
AACCCGGTCCGGGGCCTGTACTTCGACCAGGAGTGGGGCTCGATGCCGGGTACGATGCCGGTCGCTTCGGGCGGGATCCACGCCGGGCAGATGCACGACCTGCTGCATTACCTCGGCGAGGATGTGGTGCTGCAGTTCGGCGGTGGCACGATCGGCCACCCGATGGGCATCGCCGCAGGCGCCACCGCCAACCGGGTCGCGCTGGAGGCGATGATCAAGGCACGGAACGAGGGGCGGGACTACCGCAAGGAGGGTGACGACATCCTCAAGGCGGCCGCCAAGAAGAGCCGTGAGCTGGACGTCGCGTTGTCGACCTGGGGCGACATCTCCTTCAACTACGAGTCGACCGACGTGCCCGACGTGGTCGAGACTCCGACCTCGACCTGACCGGGGAGCCGATAATGCGAATCACTCAAGGAACCTTCTCCTTCTTGCCCGACCTGACCGACGCCGAGATCACCGCGCAGATCCAGTACGCGCTGGACAACAACTGGCCCTGCTCGGTGGAGTTCACCGACGACCCACATCCCCGCAACGTCTACTGGGACATGTGGGGACTGCCGATGTTCGACCTCGCCGACGCCGCTGGCGTGCTCGTCGAGGTCAACGCCTGCCGCAAGGCCAAGCCCGAGTACTACATCCGGGTCAACGCCTACAACGCGAGCTATGGCAAGCAGACCGTGGCACTGTCCTACATCGTGCAGCGACCAACCGATGAGCCCGGCTTCCGGCTGGAACGCCAAGAGGTCAAGGATCGCCAGATCCGCTACACGCTGCACCCCTACGCCGCCGACGCGCCGCACGGCCGCCGGTATAACGGGCAGCAATGACTCCGCAACCTGGAAACAACCGGTCACCTGATACTGAGTCACCCGCTCGGATGGGGTTCGGTATGTCCTCGCCCGGCCGCGATGCGGCCGGGTCGGGGGCGTCCGACGACGCCGCCAGCGCAGAGGAGACCGCAGAAAAGACACTACCGCCGGACGCCCGGGTTGATCTCGCCAAGGAACGCGAAGCCACCGGAATCGATGGGGTCTTCGATTCCCTGGACGCCGACCTGGTCGGTCTCACCCCGGTCAAGACCAGGATCCGCGAGATCGCCGCGCTGCTGCTGGTCGACCGGGCCCGCAGCAAGTTCGGCCTGTCCACCTCCACGCCCAACCTGCACATGAGCTTCACCGGCAGCCCCGGCACCGGCAAGACCACCGTGGCCCTGCGGATGGCCGACATGCTGCACCGGCTGGGCTACCTGCGCCGGGGCCACCTGGTCTCGGTGACCCGTGACGATCTGGTCGGCCAGTACGTCGGGCACACCGCACCCAAGACGAAAGAGGTCCTCAAGCGGGCGATGGGCGGCGTGCTGTTCATCGACGAGGCCTACTACCTGTACCGCTCAGACAACGAGCGCGACTACGGGCAGGAGTCCATCGAGATCCTGTTGCAGGTGATGGAAAATCATCGTGAAGACCTCGTGGTGATCCTCGCCGGTTACAAGGACCGGATGGACTCGTTCTTCGCGTCCAATCCCGGGATGAGTTCCCGGATCGCGCACCACATCGATTTTCCCGACTACACCCTGGACGAGCTGGACGACATCGGAAAGCTCCTGCTCAAAGCGGAGGGTTACGCCCTCACCGCGGACGCCAAGAAGACCTTCTATGAGTACCTCGAGCATCGCAAGGAGCAGCCGCGATTCGCCAATGCGCGCAGCGTGCGTAATGCGATCGAACGGGCCAGGCTGCGGCACGCGAGCCGGATGATGGCCACCGATCAAGCGGTCGGCCGCGACGAGCTCACCACCCTGACCCCGGAGGACTTCCTCGGCAGCCGGGTCTTCACCGAGGCCAACACCGAAACGCCCACCAGCTAGTCCTGCGCCGCCGCGGCCGTGAACTCGACACCACGGACGTTTCCGCCTACCGGGAACGTCGGTATTGTCGAGTTCACGACGTCGATCGGTGTTCGACGGGGGTGCTGCCCCACAGGGCTGAGTAATTCGTACCTATTGAGTCATCAGTCGTACAGCTCTTCGGCCGGCACCCGCGCCGATCCAACTCATCGACCACACCGTCTGCGGTGACGTCGAAGGACTGGGTCAGTACCGTCGGCTCATCGCGCAGCCCGAACGGTCGCACATCCGGTTCGCTGGGCATTTCGTAATTTGCCGCGACAAGAACAAGGTGACAGCCGAGCGGAACCTGGTCCGCCATCCGGAACAGGGGATCATCGGCGGTAGGTCTCACGAGAGTCATTGGGCACCCCTTCACGGTTAGTAAATCACCGTATAACGGCGTCCGATTCGGTGCTGTCGTCATCGCTGACACTATCTTCTATGACGAGGCCGGCGATCCGAAGCGCCCGCTCCCGGATGGCTTCCGCTAGGTCGGCGAGTCGGTGGTCGAAAGTTATCTGGTCATCCCGTGAGATGTTGTTTTCCAGCACGTCCAGCACGAATGCACCGCTGTCTTTGCTGACGCGAGATAGGGCGAGCCGTAGAGCCTCGTCTTCACGGGTCATCGCTGGTCGCCCTCTCCGAGGTGTCCTCCGGCACGGCCCGGGACTGTGGGGAGCACCAATTCGAATGGCTGAGTGAGACAGAAGACGAGCGCTGAATACACCGAAAACGAGTGCGGTCGGCGCCACAGTCGACACTATCGACGCCGTGCCATGCACCGTCCGCACCGCCCATAACGATTAACCACATGTCGTTCGTGCAATGAGCTTACCGCACCCAGGAAACGCGCGAGACGTTCAGCAATCACCCGGTCCTGATCACGACAACGGCCACAATCATCTCCAGCAGGCTCGACAGTACCTCATCCAGCCACCGGTAGCAAGTGGGATGAAAAACAGTCATGCGTTACCCTCCTCGCGCGGACGCCCAACCGCGTTCTGGTCGCCCGTCTCACGTTGCGCGACGTGACCATAATGTGTGGCTCGGCATCGGCACCGAGTCGAGGTAGGCCGGAACACCGTTCAGCTCCGCCACGAGACTCCAGTCTTGCATCCGGCCGGATCCTGACGGGCTCCGGTGGCGACGCGAGTCCGGCGGGGCTCAACGGTTCGCCGACATTGGGACGGCACGCCGTCAGCTACCACGCGACCCCTCTAGCTGCGGAGGCGAACGCGGTAGATCGCTGTCACACACACGTTTGCCAGCGTCGCGCGCGGCGATCGGCCACAACTGAGAGTAACACTCGCGCTCGCTGTCGCGATGCTAGTACAACAAGTTGCGACCGATTTGAACGGTCGCCTCCGCAGGGGGTAGAGAGCATGATCAGAAATCTTCGCACAGGCTTCTCCATACTGGCGCTCATGGTCGCCGCGGGAGCTGCACTGGCTGATGTGCTCCCGCTACCACGCACACCAGAATTCCTTATCGCCCGGGTCGCCTGCGCCGGACTGGCAGTCGCCGTATTGTTGCTGCTTATATTCCGCAAACCCGACATCTCACCATCGGAAACTACAGCGCTCGGCCCACCTATCCCTAAGCAGCCCCTGAAGAGTGAGATTGCGGACGGGTACTCTGCTATCATGCGGAGCTACAGCCCGGCTACCGTAGGGCTGTTCTTTAATATGCTCGGCAACCTACCGCACTATTTGACACGCATCAACGATCACATCGAAATCCTGGAAGAGGCGCCGCAATTGCGCGTCACCAGGCGCCAGTGCTACCAGATTGATAAAGATAACGGAGTGTCGCCACAATTATTATTAGTACCACTTGCGCTCATTGAAAAGGGGGTGTTGATCGACAATTTTGCTGTCAAAGATTCGAATAACAACGATGTCCCCACCCTCCCCTATAACCACCTGCGCGGCTTGTTTGCTGTTACACTTGAGATTCTTGTAGAAACCGCTATGCGCGACAGGGAAGACGGAGAGGTTGAGGAGTATCGGGAAATAGATCAGGAAATAGTCAGTAAGGTACTCCGAGATCTTGCCATAGCCGTCTGCGGGCCCGGGCCATTGGACAGATTATCCGGGCAAAACCATGACATTGCGCAGGCTGCATTGAAATCAATCGATGAGCTGCCAATATCAAGAAAGTGGAATAGAGATCTTCGCCAATTCTGCGTGCAATATGTGGACTACTACGTTATTGTTGCAGAGGTGTCACCGGCGGAAGCGGGTAATTATCTAGAGCTCACCTATTCACATCACGTGCCTCTTGGCATCTATAATCGTAGACACTGGCGAGAGCAATTTGGTTTGAAGGCTTCCACGATTGATATTCCACTGCATCCGTATGCTTTTCAGGTAGAGACGTATCACCAGGAGATCGACGCTGAGCCTGGCCAGTATATTTTCGATCATCATCTCGAGCGACTAAAATCTCAAGAGCACGTTATTCAAAAGAATCTAAAAACAACGGACCTGGCCCCATATGTCCGCCTCTACCATGATGAAGCAAGACCGAACGCTCACCTGTACATTCGTCGTCAAACGGTACCGCAGTCTCCGTCGGTAGAACGGCTAGACAGCTCCAGTGCGGAAACGTCTCCATCGGAGGTCGCCAAGCGGGAAGAAAATCTTCCGGGTCCGCTCAAGTCAGTGATCAGGCTACGCGAAATTCCCCCTGGTGTTTCGGGGGCTGCCACTATCATATCGCTTTCCAGTGCAGCGATCATTAGCTTCTTCGCCCTCACGCACGTGGGTCTCGATGTCGATCCCAATGTGCCCGGTTTGGATGCTAAACAGGCTGAGCAGATCAAGGCGACGCTCAACTCCGATCTCCCAGCTCTTCTCCTTGCTCTTCCGGCATTTGTGGGTGTTCTCATCGGCTCATGGCTGGACCTCTCCCGGCTGCGCCGGGCCTCGCTCACAACATATCTTGCCCTTGGCGGAACCATGTTTCTGTCATTGACAAGCGCACTTTATTTCGTATTTGATGCCAACCGCAAGCTTCCTACCGAGATTACTGTTCCCGCCATTTATGACATAAAAATTACCACGGATTGGATATGGCTTGTTCTAATGGCTGCGGCTATCACGCATTTCCTCTTCCTTCTTCGAACGGTTATCGAGGAGTCGCGTCATTATACGGAGCGCATATTAAGGCGCGTTGTCAAGCAGTCCACGATAAAGCGTATTGACAAACGGCGACGAATGGTGTACAAATGGTCTGAGATGTTAAGGAGACGGGTGTCATGGTTGCTACGGTGAGCGAGCCTGGATCCAAAGAAAAATCCGATCGAGGAAAAGTAAAACGACCGTCGCATTGGGCGGAAAATCGGCGAGTTGCCATTTTCCCTGATGTTCCTGGTTGGCGCTTCAGGCCCGAGCACTCTATGGTGATCACGACGGACCAGCGGCGCGATATCGTTGGTAAAGTGATTTCGGCAATTTTCAAGCGTTTAAACAGCAGAGAAGATAAGCGCGATAAGCGCCCTGGGTGGCTGATGACAGAGCCGTAGAAACGCCCGGCGATCCAGGCTGGAAAAGAAGCATCCAGCGGATCGGCAGGCCTCGGCTCCCACCAGTGCCGTCGCTGCGCCCGTCTTCGCACCGCTGAGGGACGGGCGGCACGACTGGGCCGCAGGTCCCGTCTGGGTATGTCATCGAGATCCACGATTACCGGTGTGTGGTAGCTGGGGGGCGCTGCCCTTGCGGGCCTGACGGTCCATCCATGCGGCGCATGTCCGTAGCGCAACGTCCGCTCCGGCGAGCGCCAGGTCGATCCGCATCCCAGGTCCTGGTGGAACATGCCAGCCTGGTAGTCCCCAGTAGGTGAATATCCGCTCGCCGGGCCAGCATCTCCGCAGTCACTACGTTTACCACAGTTCTAGCCGTGAAAAGGACTTCGAGGGAAAATACTACGGATGCGTCGTTATCTGACCCGATTCCGCGAGTAGCGGATGAGTAGATCCGAGTTCCTCATCGGTGAATGCGCGCTGCATTGGAACCCCGCCCCGCAACGGAGGTGCTGGTGGCTCAGCTTGACAGAGTTGCGTCGCTAGCCGCGATGGACGACGTGCGCATTGGTGCGTTGCCGATCGACGGTCAAGCGGTGGCAGCCCCGTGGAGCAACTTCGTGATCTACGAGGGCGACGAGACGTTCGTCATGGTGGAAGTCATCCATGCCGGTCTGAGGATCGCTGACCCGGAGGACGTCGAGCTCTACCGCGGTCTCTACGACCGGTTGCGAGAGCGTGCGGCGAACTCGACATGATCCCGTACGCCGCGCAGCTCTGACGCACTGTGCCCACGACGACGAGGACGTCACGACATGACCAGCGGCGGCATCGAACCCGACGGCATCGACATCCAGGGCGCCCGTGTCTATGCCATCCCCATGACGACGCGGTTTCGGGGGATCACGATCCGCGAGGGGATGCTGATCGAAGGGCCTGCCGGGTGGGGCGAGTTCTGCCCGTTCCGGGAATACGACGACCGCGAAGCGGCGAGCCGGCTGGCCACCGCGATCGAGGCCGCGACAGTCGGTTGGCCCGCACCGATCCGGGACCGCGTCCAGATCAACTGCACCGTTCCCGCGGTAGGTCCGCAATGCGCCTACGAGATCGTGTCCGCTTCCGGTTGCAGCACGGCGAAGGTCAAGGTCGCCGACCACCCCGACTCCCTCGTGAAGACCTTGCCCGCGTCGAGGCGGCCCGCGGTGCCCTCGGCCCGCACGGCCACATCCGGGTGGATGCCAACGGGCTCTGGGACACCGACACCGCCGTCGCGGTGATCCCGCAGCTCGACAAGGCCGCGGTGGGTTGGAGTACGTGGAACAGCCGTGCCGCACCATCGATGAACTCGCGGCCGTCCGCAGAAAAGTCACCGTGCGCATTGCCGCTGACAAGTCCATCCGCCGGGCCGACGACCCGCTGCGGGTCGCGGTCGCCGGCGCGGCTGATGTCGCGGTGATCAAGTGTTCGCCGCTGGGCGGGGTGCGTCGCTC